>CBDVCL010000442.1:0-2555 GCA_965372475.1 uncultured bacterium
CAACGGTTTCAGCCATCTGTTAACCATATCATGATAAATTTACCACGTTTTTATTGCTTTGTCAATTGCCGCCGCTCCGCTACCTCAACTTCCTTTTCTCGCCGAGAACAACCTGCCATGGCGCAGGATGATCCCCGGGCTGAGCATCCCCACCAGCCGCGTGCCCTCCATCACCGGCACCACGCTCACCTTGCTCTCCAGCATGTGCTTGTAGACCACGCTCAGCGGTTGCTCCGGCCCCACGCTAAAAAAGCGCTTCTCCATGTAGTCATAGACCGGGTCCGACGCCGGCCCCGCCAGGGCACGCTCCAGGGAAGCCCCTCCCAGCACCCCCGCCAGCCGCCGTCCCGCGTAGACGGGAAAATCGTCCTGCAGTCGTCCTCGCATCAATAAGGGAAGCTCGGCCACCGCAGTCGTCGTCTTCAGGCGCAGCGGCCTGGCCAGCATCGCCTCCCCGGCCGTCCGCCCCCCTATGCCCAGCGATATCCTCGTGGCTTTCTCCTCGGCTCCCGCCCCCCAGAAGACAAAGAGCGAAAGGATAACGAACCATATCATGTCAAAATAGAAGCCCAGCGCCACGCCCGCCACGGCAATGGCCCTGGCCACCTTTACGGCGATGCGCGTGGCGCGCATGAAATCATAGCGGCGTGCCAACAGGGAACGCAGGATGCGCCCGCCGTCCATGGGAAACGCCGGCAACAGGTTGAAGACTCCCAGGGCGATGTTGATGCCAACGAGGAACCTGTAGCCATCGTAGCCGAGCAGACCGAAGCCCCAACCGATGGCGAAAAACACCGCCGCCAGAACGAAAGAAGTCAGCGGCCCTGCCACGGCTATCCTCAGCTCCTGCCCCGGCTGTCGCGGTATGTCCATCATCCTCGCCATGCCGCCGATAGGCAGGAGTATTATATCCTTGACCCGTACGCGGTAACGCCGCGCCACCAGGCTGTGCCCTAGTTCGTGCAGCACGACCATGCTAAAGACCACCAACAGTGCGCCGGCGACTATCAGCCCGTCTCTTATCCCTCCCCCACCGGGCTTAAGTGCCGCCGACAGGGACAGCGCTAGCACGAGAAGGAAAAAGAGATAGTGCACGCGGATGGTGATGCCGAATATCTTGCCTAACTTAAAAGACCATTTCATTTTTTCGTGGTATTGAGTGGTGGGTATTGAGTATCGCGAAGCGACAAGCTCCGCTTATTGAGCCTGCCCGCATTCATGCCCCTCAATACCCAATACTCAATACCCAATACCAAACGCAGGCTTATCCCCTAAGGCTGGGAAGTTCATCAACTACCCGCATCATCAAGGCGGGGGTGCTTATCACCTTCAGGCGGCTTATCTCGGCGAGAGAAGCCCGCATCTCCTTCTCGCGGGCGAGATGGGTGAACATCACGATCGGTACGGCCCGTCCCGGTTCCTCTTCCTTCTGGATCACCGAGGCGATGGAGATTCGGTGCCGCGCCAGCACGTTCGAGATCGCCGCCAGCACGCCCGGCTTGTCCACGGCCATGAAACGGACGTAATACTTGCTCTCCACGTCCTTCTCCCCGGCGATAGCCAGCCTCTCCTGCTGCTTCGGGTAGCTGTAACGGTTGCCGCAGGCCATCGTCACCAGGTCATCAAGCACGGCGTAACCCGCCGGGAACTTTCCCGCCCCCGGGCCGACGAAGCCGCCCACCGGGCCCCTGTCGTCCTCCAGCTCCAGGCCGTTCATCACCTTGTCCAGCCCGCCCAGCAGGCTGCGCTTTGAGACAAGGCAAGGCTGTACGCGCACCTGGCAACGCCCCCCCCGCTTGCCTACTATCGCCATCAGCTTGGGACGGTAGTCGAGTTCGGCGGCGAAGGCGATGTCCCGGTAGTCTATCTTCTCGATCCCCTCGACGTATACCTCCTGCATCTCCATCTGGTAACCGTAGAGCAGGTTCACCAGCAGCACCGTCTTGTGCGCCGTGTCCATGCCGTTGACATCCAGCGTCGGGTCGGGCTCGGCGTATCCCGCGTGCTGCGCCGCTTTCAACGCCTCGCGGTAGCCGCATTTCTCCCCCTCCATGCGCGTGAGGATGTAGTTGCAGGTGCCGTTGAAGATACCGTAGGCGCCGCAGACCACCCGCGACTGCAGCTGGCTGCGGTTCAGGAACTCTATCAGCGGGAAATACCCGGTGATCGCCGCGCGGTAACCGAAGAATCCCGGCGCCGCCATCGCTTCGCGCAACAATGTACGGGCTTTTTCCGCCAGCACCTTCTTGTTGGCGGTTATCAGGTTGCGCCCCGACTTCAGCGTGCGGCGTATGATCTGCTCGGCGGGATCAAGGCCGCCTATCAGCTCGACCACGGTATCCACCCGCTCATCCGCCAGCACGCGGCGGTAATCACGGTAGAAGCATACCGACTTGGGCAGGCCCACCTTCTTCGCCTGTGCCGCGCGCTGGTCGCAAGCAGCGACTATCTTGAAATCCAACCCTTGCCGCTTGCGCATCTCGGCTCCGTTCTTACGCAGAAGCTCCACCAACCCCGCGCCCACAGTCCCCAAACCGATTAGGCCAATATTTACT
>CBDVCL010000443.1:0-2554 GCA_965372475.1 uncultured bacterium
GCTTTCCCCTTTGCCCCTTACTTCTTACTTCTTGCTTCTTGCTTCTTGCTTCTTACCTCTTGCCTCTTACTTCACCATAGTCTGTCTCAACGCACGCGCCCAGCCGGCGAGGAGCTGTTCGCGCTCTCCCCTCTTCATCTTCGGCCGGAAGACCCTCTCGATCTTCTTGAGGCGCCTCAATTGGCGCGAGTCTTTCCAGAAGCCCGATTTCAGCCCGGCGAGGAAGGCGGCGCCGCGCGAGGTGGTCTCGATCACCGCGGGCCTGGCCACGGGCCTGTTGATGACATCGGCCTGGAACTGCATGAGAAAATCATTGGCCGCCGCGCCGCCGTCAACGGCCAGCTCCCTGTATCTCAGGCCGGTATCCTTTTCCATCGCGGCGAGCACGTCATTGCTCTGGTAGGCCATAGCTTCCAGCGCGGCGCGGATGATATGGTTCCTGTTCGCGCCGCGGCTGAGACCGACCAGAGCGCCGCGCGCTTGCATGTCCCAGTGCGGCGCTCCCAGGCCGACGAAGGCGGGGACAAGGTAGACGCCAGCGTTATCCTTGGCGGCGCGCGCCGCTTTCTCACTGTGGGACGCCCTGGCCAGTATCTTCAGCTCGTCCCTTAGCCACTGGATAGCGGCGCCGGCGATGAACACCGAGCCCTCCAGCGCGTAGCAGGGGTTCCCTGATCCATCTATAGCCAGCGTTGTGATAAGGCTGCGGCGCGAGATTATCGCCTTTTTACCGGTATTGAGTAAGAGGAAGCAGCCTGTGCCGTAGGTGTTCTTCAGCTCGCCCCGCTCGAAGCAGGCCTGGCCGAAAAGGGCGGCCTGCTGGTCGCCAGCCACGCCGAGTATGGGAACATCCCTGATGGCCGGGATAGAAGTCACCACCCCGTAATCGTCCGCCGACTTTTTTACCTTGGGAAGCATCGCCAGCGGCACGCTCAACAGGCGGCACAGCTTCGGGTCCCACCTCTTGCGCCTGAGGTCGTAGAGCATGGTGCGCGAGGCATTAGTATAGTCCGTGGCATGCGTACCTCCGTCGGTTAACTTCCAGACGAGCCAGCTGTCTATGGTGCCGAAGATGACGTTCTTGCGGTCGTAGCCCTCGACGTTACGCAGTATCCACCTGATCTTGCTGCCGCTGAAATAGGCGTCCACGGGCAGGCCAGTGACTCTACGGATGTGCTTGGCGTGCCCGGACAACCCGCGACAGTAATCGGCGGTGCGGCGGCATTGCCAGACGATGGCGTTGTGGATGGGCTTCCCCGTCCTGCGGTCCCAAACGACGGTCGTCTCGCGCTGGTTGGTGATGCCGAGAGCGGCGATCCTAGCCTTCTTCCCCGCGCAAAGTCCTCTCACTGTAGCCAGGACCGTGCGCCAGATCTCCTCCGCATCGTGCTCGACCCAGCCCGGCCTGGGGTATATCTGGCGGAACTCCCGGTAGGCCTTGCCGGCGATGCGCCCCTTCCTGTCATAGAGCACCGTGGTGGTACCGCTGGTGCCCTGGTCGATTGCGAGGATGTATTTTGACATTATTCCTTGCGGCCGGGGGGGCACGGTAAAGAAATCACTGCAGTGATCAGTGAGCGGGGGCCCCCGAAGCCGATCTGTGCAATCTGTGTAATCTGTGGATTCAAGTGGGCGGACACGCAGGTCCGCCCCTACATAGCGATGGTAGATTTCACTCCCGTGAAATCTCTGAATCTATTTCGCTTTCAGAGCGATCATCGTCACGTCGTCGAACTGCGGCAGGTCACCAGTGAATTCCTTCAGCTTCTCGTCCATGGCCGCCACGAAATCCTCGGCCGACCTCTGGCCCAGTTCCTTCATCAGCCGGGGAAGTTCCTTTTCCTCGAATTCCTCGTCGTCCTTGTTCATCGCTTCGCTCAGGCCGTCAGTATAGAGGAAAACCATGTCCCCCGGGGCCATCTCAAGCATGCCTTCTTTCAGGGCTTTGTCGAAGGTATTGCCAGCGTCCACGCCCACGGCCATGCCGCCGGTTTTTATCGCCAGCACTGCGGCGTCGGCGGCCCGGTAGTGCAGGATGGGATTATGCCCGGCGTTGGCGAAGAACAGTTCGTGGTTCTTCTCATTGATGGTGAGATAGCACACGGTGACGAACATCCCCTCCTGGAATTCCTGGTGCAGCCAGCGGTTCACCTTCTTCAACAGGTCGCCCGGCGAACCGCTGTGCGGCGCCATGGCACGCAGGGCGAAACGAACGATGGTCATCCCCAGCGCCGCCGGCACCCCCTTGCCGGAAACGTCGGCTATCGCTATGCCGTGCTCTGCCTTGGCGGGACGAAAAAAATCATAGTAGTCACCGCCCACCTCCACGGCGGAATGATAACGGGCGGCCACTTCGAAATTGGGCAAGCGGGGCGCTTGATCCGGCAAGAGCTGGGATTGGATGCGGTGCGCGATGTCCAGCTCGTGTTCCATGCGCTCCTTGGCTATCCGGTCCTGCTGCGCCTGCTTGAGGCCCAAGGCCATCTTGTTGAAGACGAAAGCGAGCTGGCCCAACTCGTCGCGGCTCTTCACTTCTATCACCGTGTCCAGGTCG
>CBDVCL010000444.1:0-2548 GCA_965372475.1 uncultured bacterium
CGCAGGCGCAGGCCGCGGGAGAGGTGTACAAAGGGGCCTTGCTGGGGCTGATACCAGGCGCGGGACATTTCTACCTGGAACGCCCGGGTACGGGGGCGATCTACGCGCTGGCGGGAGTGGGATTCATCACCGCCAGTATCATCACCAAGGGCACGGCGGAGGATGCGCACGACGCCTACGTGGCGGCGGAGGGGGCGGCCGATTACGATGGCCTGTGGGACGACTACGAGTCCAAGAAGAATGTGAACCATGCGATGGTAGCCTGCACCTTCGTCACTTGCCTGGCTTCTTCCATACACGCGGCATGGATAGGCAAGAACGTTGACTGGGCGCGGTTCGAGGTAACGCCGAATGGAATGGAGGTGTGTTATGACATTAAATTCTAATGAGAACGGGGATCGGGGATTGGGAAACGGGGATCGGTGGCAGATGGCGGGAGTAGTTGCCGTTGGTTTGTCGCTTCTTTTGCTCGCGAGCGTGTCGTGTGTGAAGAGCTATGAGCGGGATAACCCCTTTGACCCCAAGCGGATAACCTATACCCTCACTGCTACCGCCAGCCCCACCGAGACACCTTTCATCATGGTGGACGATTTCGAGGATGGCAACTATGATAACGAGTTCGGACAGGGCTGGGTGGTTTCCAGCTCGTGTACGATAGGGAACGGTTCGCGCGTGGTGGCTACAACCACGGGAGGGAACACCTACATCAACTTTGTAGCTGACGTCACCAACAACGCGACGGTCCCGGCGATGACGGGCTGGTTCAGGGGAAACTTCTACCTGATCTCCACCATTCCGGCCGCGACCATCGACCCCACCGACTGGCACGTGCTGGCCTTCTACCTGCGCGGCACGGCCGACTTGGTGGTTGGCGGCGCGAGCTTGTACGCTTTCGTGACGGCGCACACCTGCGACGACCTCTTCCAGAGGAACGTCATCGCCAATCTTGACGCTGACCCCAACACCTGGACGAGCGTGCAGATCCCCTTCTCGATGATGGCCGGCGTTGGCGCGCCGACGCATGCTAACCTGGCGCTGGAGACGAACGACCTAAGTTCGGTCGGCATCGACTACGAGATCATGAATACCAGCTTCGGCTCGACGGGTTCGTGCGACGTTGATATCGACGATATCAGGTTCTATTAAACGCCGAGTGCGCCGAGTTATCGCCGAGTACGCCGAGGAAGGCATTTTTTAGAGCGCGGAGGTCCCGCCGAGGACGCCGAACGGCGGCTGACGCCGCCTCCGCCGATTACGCGGAGCGCCGATTACGCTGAGTTATCGCGGATTACGCGGATGCTTTTGAAGAAAAGAAGAAGGAAAACGCCCGCTGGAACAGCGGGCGTTTTCTTTGGGCGGCCGTTGAAGGCCGTCCCTACGCCGGATAGACATGAATAGACAAAAGAACTGGCGTCTGCTAGGATTCCGTTAGAGAAAGTTGAAGCAAGGAGGCGAGATGTCTGCATCAGCGAATAGAACCGGTTTGCAGCAGGCGGCATTGTTGGCGCTGGCTGCGTTCTTCCTCGTGGCGTCGCCGCTTCAGGCGAGCTGGGAAATAAAGGGAGGTATCGGGCCCGGTGATTTCGACAGCGAGATGGCCGACCAGGTGTATGACTCGGAGGAGGGCGGTTTCGTGACGACGAAATCCCCGGGCAGCCAGAAGGGAGTGGGGGCCTACCTCGGCGCCAGCTACTTCATTCGTGACCGTTACGGCCTGGGTCTGCGCGTTTTCGGCGGCAGTTACCGTGTAGAGGAATTGAAGAGCCCGAGCGGAAACGACACCACCTCGATACTGGAAATAAACGCGGGTGGTGTGATGGTGATGGGCACCTGGCGCCTAATGCTGGGCAGGTTTCGGCCTTACCTTTTCGCCGGCTTTGGCGGGCAGGATGCCGAGGTCAAGCCCCACGTGCTTGTGGACGGGGTGGAGCAGAACCTGCTCGAGCTCACCGGCGGACCCTACGCGGGGGAGCGCTTTGACGGCGCTGCTTTTCCTTTCGGCCTGGGGGTGGACTGGGTCGTCGGCAACGGCTGGCTGATAGGCCTGTGCCTCAACATGGTTAGCTACTCTTATGATGAAGAGGAGCACGCGCATAGTCCGATAGGCCTTAACGATATGGGGTCCAGCATGTCGAACCACGGCCTGCTGACGATAGGGCGCACCTGGGACTCGGCCTGGCGGAAGCGAGGGGTCACGGAAAAGGAAGAAGAGGAAGAGCAGGAACCGCTTCTTGCCGCCGCGCCCGAGGATAGGGTAGTGCGCCTGAAGAAGCTCGAGGACTACGCGGAGATGGTGCGCCTCGTGGACGACAAGGAAGTGCGCATCGAGGGAGGCGAAGCTAAGCGCACCAGCGTGGAGATGCGCTGGGCGAAATCGGTGGTGCGCGAGGAGACGCAGGACTGGAAGCTGGACATAGTGGATGAGAAGGGCAAGGTGGTGCGCAGTTACCACTACCGCCGCGGCGCGGCGGCGGAGCTGAAGCCGGGCACGGACGAGCTGTCCCTGGACATCGTCGATGCGGGAGGCGTGGTGCTGGATACCCTGCAG
>CBDVCL010000445.1:0-2538 GCA_965372475.1 uncultured bacterium
CCGTTCCTTTGAGGCGTTTCCACTTCACTACCTTGACGACTTCGATGTTGTGATGACCACAGACCTTGTCTATCAACTCGTCGAGGCTGATGCGCGGATACTGCCTGCCTTCTTTCTCCATCTGTTCCCAGATGCCTTCGACGAATTCACCCAGGCCCAGCACCCTTTGGTCGTAGTTTTCCTTGATACCTAATCTCTTCGCTTGCATTGCCCTGCCGAAGCCGCCTAAGCTACGGATCAAGCCACCCCCGTCCAGGTCTTCCTCTTCTTTGCTTTCGATACCGCCCTTGATGAATTCAAGGTACCCCTTCTTGCCGCCGAATCTTCCTAATACCTCTTCTGTGTCCTGGAAAGAGCGCTTCTCCGCGCCGAGAAAGGCAATGTGTCCGCTCCAGCGGTAAGAAGCCAGCTCTTTCAAGGAGCTGACCATTCTTGCCCTGTAAGGGTTTAGGTGGATGTAGCGGATAAGGGTCTTGAAGTAGATTTCGGAGTCACAGACAGTGGATTTGAACCTTCCCTGGAAGACATAGCCGCATCTGCCGTACGTACGGTTGAAATACTGGGCGTAGCCGGTCAGGATACGCTTCATTACGTTTCCGAGGCGCTCGTGGCCGCTTTCAAGGAATAGGTGGACGTGGTTGTCCATCAAGACCCAGGCGTAAAGCTTGACGTCTGATTGGGGGAATACCTTCTTGAAGCGTTCGAGAAGGTCGAGACGGTCATGGTCATCCTTGAAGATGGCCATGCGGTTGAGTCCCCGGAAGATGACGTGCTGAAGGGCGCCGGGGAAGTCGATCCTTGGTCCTCGTGGCATGATGGTCTCCTTTCTGTTTAGGACCATCCTACCACCGCCGCCTGACAAGAACGGGGGTTTGGGAAAAGAAAAGTGGAATAGCTGCGGACCGTCCCCCGGCGGGTCGAAAGGCGCACAAACGGCGTGTTGAAGTGGAGTAAGTGCGGTCCGTCCCCGAAGGCCGCATGCCTTGAGCTCGTTGAAGGAACGCGGCCTTTGACATTGGCCCGGTGATTGACGATACTGAGCGAGCAGGGAAGAAGTCAAGCGCGACATTGAAAAGGGCAGGCCTTTCGGCCTGCCCTTCTTACGCCGCTTCCTGGCTAGTGCTTATTTCCTTCGGCCCAACAGCGCCACCAGCGCCCAGGCGTGTACCATGCCGTCCGCGAGTATCTCTATGCTATGCACCCAACGTAGGCGCGCGGGCAGGAAGTCAGTGGAGAGGAGCGCCGAGCCTCCCACCGCTACCCAGAAGGCTAGCCCCAGGGACAGCTTCAGCGCGCGCCGCGAGCCCTTCCAGGCGGCGAGTATCGGCAGTGCGATGAGCACGAAGAAGACGCCGCGCGCTGTCGCGCCAAGCAGGACGACTTGTAGGGGAGGCGTGTGCAAGTAGCCTCCCAGCTGGTTGTAGACGTCCTTTATCAACGGGTAGATGATGCCGCCGAAGAAGGCGTAGATGATGGGGAAGGAGAGTATAGCGAGCAGGAGTCGCCAGGTCCAGGAGATGGCCGTACGCGAGGCGAAGAGCGACTTCACTTGCTTGCCCATGGGTGGCGCCCCCTTGGCTTCGGGGGCGAGCATTGCCAGGGCCACGGCCAAGGGCACTGCGGTGAAAAGTAGCGTGACGAGATTGAAGATCTCTCCGCCCAGCGTGCTGAAGAGGTGCGCCTCTATCACGGTATTCAACACATAGCACCATCCCAGAAAGAGCGAGAGCGCGATTCCCTTCTGTAGCTTGCTGAGCGAGAGTCCTGCCGTGAGCGGCGCCATACCCACCACCAGCAGTAGTGTCCCCGCCAGCATCAGCATAAAGGGCGGCGCGGCAGGAGTGGTGCCGTCGGGTAATACAGGCATTTGCAGGCCCATCGCCACAGCGGCCTTGGCGCCGAGTAAGGATACCAGCTGCGTGGCGAATAATGCCACCGCGATCGTCAGTAACCAGCGTCGTGTCGTGTCCTTCATCCTTCTACCTCCTTGTTTCTCTTGGTTCTTGGTTTGTCCTGCCCCAGTTTCACCAGCGCGAGCTTAGCCCAGCGTGCGTCAGCCTTGTAGGCTTCGATGCCCTGCATCAGCGCCAGCCGTGGTTGGAGCGGGGTGGCGGCGGGCATACTCTCAAGCTGGCGCTCCAGTTCCTTGACGTAGCCAAGCGAGGCGGTGCCGAACGTGCCCAGGAAGCGCCTCGTTTGCGCGGGGGTGGCGTGCTCGCCCATGAAGGCGAAACGCAGCATCACCTCGCCTGACTGGGATATCACCTCTTCCTCACTTAGCGGCCGTGTCGCCCAGGCGCGCAGGATGGAGAGGCCCTTAGCGGTGGGGCGGTAGAGCCGTTTCGGCCTGAGACGGGTGCTCTCGTCTATCAGGCTCGTCAAGAGGCCGCGCTTCTGCAGGCGCTTCAGCGCCGGGTAGATGGCGCCGGGCGAGGAACTGTAATGCCCCATCGCCGTCTCGGCGAAGACCTTGCGCAGGTCGTAACCGCTTTGTGCCTGCTGACTGGTGAGCCCCAGCAGGGCCAGTTCCAGGAGGGT
>CBDVCL010000446.1:0-2537 GCA_965372475.1 uncultured bacterium
GTAAAGTAACCCACTACCGATAGAAGACATATGGCCACCTACAACTACAAAGCGGTAGACAAGCAAGGGGAAGAGGTCAGCGGCGTGGTGAACGCCGAGAACGTCAAGAGCGCGACGAGCGCCCTCGACGAGCAGGGGTATTTCGCCACCGCGATCGAAGAGGCGTCGGCGGAGAGGACGGCGGGGCGCCGCTTCGGCGGCGGCAGGATATCGGTAAGCGACATGGCCAGTTTCACGCGGCAGTTGGCGACCCTGGTACGGGCGGCGCTGCCGCTCCATTCGGCGTTGACCGTCCTGGCGCGGCAGATAGACAACGAACGGTTGCGGGGGGTGCTGGTGGAGGTAGGGGAGGATATCAGGAAAGGCGAGGCCCTCTCCGCGGCCCTGGCAAACCACCCCCGCGTATTCGCGCCGCTCTTCGTCAGCCTGGTCAGGGCGGGGGAGGCGGGGGGCAGCCTGGACGTGGTGCTGGAGAAATACGCCGACTACGTGGAGGAGGAAGACACGCTGCGCCAGGAGATAAGGTCGGCGATGATATATCCCGCCTTGATGACCATCGTGGGGGCGCTGGTGGTGATATTCCTGCTGGCCTTCGTCGTCCCCAAGTTCGTGCTGATGTTCGGCGAGATGGGGCAGGTGTTGCCCCTGCCGACGAGGATACTGCTGAAGCTGAGCGGGCTCTTCACTTCCTACGCGCCCCTGTTGGCGGCGGCGTGCGCCATAGCTTTCCTCGGCTGGCGCGGGTACGTATCCACCCCGGGCGGCCGCTGGGCCTGGGACTACCTCAAGCTGAAAGTGCCCGTCTTCGGCGCCCTGACACGCAAGATCATCATCGCCCGTTTCTCCATGGTGTTGGGCGTCCTGATCGAAGGCGGCGTGCCCGTGCTCCAGGCCTTGAGCATAACCAAGGACACCCTGGGCAACCGCGTTATCGAGCGGGAGCTTGAGGAGATGCACGAGCGGGTGGGGCAGGGAGAGCCGATGTCCCCCGCGCTGGAGAAGAGCAAGTGGTTCTACCCCATGGTCGGGCAGATGACCAGGGTCGGTGAAGAGACCGGCAAGCTGGAGGAGATGATGGCGCGCCTGTCCAGCTACTACGAGCGCGAATGTCGCACTACGGTGAAGCGGCTCACTCCTCTGATCGAGCCGGTGATAATCATGGTGATGGGGTTGATGGTGGGTTTCGTGGTGATGGCGGTGTTGTTGCCCATTTTCAGCCTGAGCAGTTTCGTGAGGTAAACGGAGTCGCGGAAAGCGCGGAACCCTTCGACTCGCTGCGCTCGCTCAGGGCGCGGAGTGCGCGGAGAAGCTTCCGCGGCTTCCGCGAGCTAATGCAGCACAGTACCACAGTTTCACGTTAACGATAAAAGGAGAGAAGATGAGGAAGAGAAAGGAAAAGGGAAGGAAGCGGCAGCTTCGCCGCGGAGAGCGGGGATTCACCCTGATCGAGATAATGATCGTGGTGATCGTCCTCGGCATCCTCGCCGCCCTGGTGGTGCCGCGTTTCGTGGGCAGGACGAAAGAGGCGCGGGTCACGGCCGCGAAATCAGACATCGCCTCCCTCTGCCTGTCCGTTGACCTCTTCGAGGCCGATACCGGAGATTACCCCGACGACTTGAGCGAGCTTCTCAGCGATCCGGGGGTGAATGGTTGGCGCGGGCCTTACATCAAGAAGCTCTCCAAGGACCCCTGGGACAATGATTACACCTACAGTCCCCCCTCGGGACCCACGGGGATGTACACGGTGACCTGCTGCGGCGAGGACGGCAGCGAGGGGACGGATGATGACATCACCAACAGCGACCTCTAGAAGCGAGCGCGGCCTGACTTTTCTCGAGCTCGTCTTCACCGTGGCCATCGTTTCGGTGATAAGCGCCATCTTCATTCCCTCGCTGCGCAATTTCTTCGCCGCCAACCAGCTCCGGAACGAGGCCTACCACGTCGTGACGCTGATGCGCTACCTGCAGAGCAAGGCGGTGGGCGAGGTAAAGGAGTACCGCGTATACGTCGACCTCGACGCCCAGGAATACTGGGGGGCGAGGGTGGATATAACCGAGAGCGAAGAGGGTGAAGAAGGCGAGGAGAGCGCTCCGGTCACCATCGTCGTTCCGCTGGAGCGATTGGGTGGAAGACACGCCCTGCCACAGGGGGTGACCATCCGCGACGCCGATACCGCAGATGAGGGAGTGGACTATATCGCCCTTTTTGGCGACGGCACGGCTAAGGGCAAGGGCATGCACATGCAGAACGAGAGGGACGCCGTCTTCACCATCTCGCTCAACCAGGCGACGGGGGTGGCCAAGGTCTACAACGCGGATCACAGCCTGAATTAGCCTTGTGGATGATAAGGGGAAGTAAGGAGGTAAGGAAGTACATAGCTGTCTTAATTAAGATTGTTGCGTGTTAACGTAAATGTAGTGGCCGACCACCGCGTCGGCCACCCCCGCGTCTGTCTGCCGACAGGCAGACGCGGGGGCCTAAATGGGCCGCCGCTACAAATGCAAACCATTCAGACAAGCGAACGGGGTGCCCTGCTG
>CBDVCL010000447.1:0-2526 GCA_965372475.1 uncultured bacterium
GGTTTCCGGATCGGCCACGTGCCATATCAGGGGGATACCGCGTTCCTCCAGTTCGGTGAAGAAACCCCTGAAGACCTTGTGTGCCAGCTGGTAGGGGTATTTCGCGTAGCCGCTGGGCTTGGTCTCAAGCAGCTTGATGCCGTCCATTCCCATCCCCTGCGCCCGCTCTGCCTGGCCTACAAGGTCAACGGCAAATTTCTTCTCACCCAGGGACAGCCCCGGGATGTGGTTCAGCCCGGCAAAGGAGAATACGCGCTCGGGAAACCGGGCCTTAGCGGCAAGGACAGCCGGATTGCTGTTCCCGGTTCTTCTTCCTTCCCCGTCAGTCCTCATGTGCCCGTAGCTGAGCATCCCCGCCCGTCCTACGCCGGCTTTCTCAAGGCAGTCCAGCGCCTGCGGTACCTGGTCGGCAGCTTCGCAGTGGATGTGGCTATCGATTATCTCCATCAGGGCTGTTGCTGGTTGCTGGCCCTTCGATTGCCCTCAGGGCCCTTCCCGCCCTGGCGAACGAAATGAGTCGAAGGGTCGCTCGTTCCCGAATGCTCAAGACATGCCGATTATCGCTATCGCCGCGTCGCCGATTCGCCGTTTCGCCGATTCGGTCAGCGATCGCTCCAGTGCTTAACGACCCCTTCCTCCTCCGGGATCTCTACCACCACCCTGCGCCCATCGCTCAGCTCCCCCGGAGCCAGGAGCACCACCTCCTCCGCCGCGAAGTCTCCCGCCGCGACCATCCGCCCCCGTCCGGCCAGGTAGCCGGCCAGGCCATTCATCTTCTCCGCTCGTTCCCCCCGCAGAACGTAGACCGTGACCGAATTACCTCCCCCTTCGACGAGCAACCCCTCAGTCGACAAGACCATCGCCCGCGCCAGGCGTCGGTAGGTAATACAGGCATTGACCATTTGCCCGCGGCGCAGACCTGCTTCCCCCCCCTTGATGACCACCTCGACCTGGTAACGCCCGGATACCTCGAAGATGGAAGCCAGATAGCCGAGGTAGCTCTGCTCGCTCTTCTTTCCCGGCCTGACCACGACCGGTAAACCGGGCATCAGGAGCTCCCTCTTTTCCTCCGAGACCACACCCCGCACCCAGGTCTTATCATCGTCCGGCATCATCATCAATTCCCTGATCTTCTCCATCTCCTGCGGCGAAAAGCCGCGTGCCGCCAGGGGGCTCTGTTCTTCTTCCGCCGCGGCCAGGGTATCACCGGCCGCTTCAACGGTGATGCTGTCCCCCTCCGCCTCGGCAGGCATGGATTCGATCCCCCATTCCTCCTCTTCGATCCCCTCTGCCGGTCGCCAATCCCCGATCTCCAGCTCTAGCGCCTCCGCCTCGCTCCCTATCCTGCTGACCATGCTTATCACAGACAGCTCCAGCGCGTAGGGGCCTGTCACCACCTTGATCCCCTGCACCTTCAACGGCTTTCCCCAGCCACAGCCGGCGAGCAAACATAAAAAAACGAGTCCTGCTGTCAGGACCATAATCCGTCGTTGGTCGTTCGTCGTTGGTCGTTCGCGCATCACAACTTGAATTTCTCTCCCAGGTACAGCTTGCGGGCGCGCTTGCTGGCCACCAGCTTCTTGGCATTGCCCGATTCCAATATCCTGCCTTCATACAGCAGGTAAGCGCGGTCCACCACCGAAAGGGTTTCCCGCACGTTATGGTCGGTGATCAGCAGTCCGATCCCCCTTTTCTTCAGCTGCTGCAGTATCTTCTGCAGTTCGCTAACTGTGATCGGGTCGATGCCTACGAAAGGCTCATCCAACAGTATGAAGGACGGGTTGGTGGCCAGGGCACGGGTTATCTCCACCCGCCGCCGTTCCCCGCCGGACAAGGTGTAGGCCATCTGGTCGGCGAGTTCAACAATGTCAAGATCGCGCAAAAGGCTCTCCAAGCGCTCCTCCCGCTCGCTCTTGGCGAGCCCCATATGCTCAAGGATGGCCAGTATGTTGTCGGCGACGCTAAGCTTGCGGAAGATGGATGCCTCTTGCGAAAGGTAGCCGATGCCCAACCGCGCCCGCAGGTACATCGGCAGTTCGGTCAGGTCCTTCTTCTTCCCGGTCTCGTCCACCAGGAAAACAGATCCCGCCTGCGGCCGGACCAAGCCGACCGTCATGTAGAAGGTGGTCGTCTTGCCGGCACCGTTTGGGCCGAGCAGACCTACGATCTCCCCCTTGCGTACGCTTATGCTGACTTCGTCAACTACCCGGCGACGGTTGTAGGTCTTGACCAGTCCCTGGGTTTCGAGGCAAGGTATCATGGTCTTCTTTTTTGTTCGCGCCATTGTCGCTTCGCGTTCTGGAAGTCGGAAGTCCGAGGTCCGAAGTCGGAACATGCCTATCCGACCTCCGAGCTCCGATTTCCGACCTCACTCTTCATTGGCCGTTTCACTCTCTTCCTCCGGATACAGCTCCCCCTGCACATCGCCCTCTATCTGCAAGCGGTCCTCCTCGATGTAGAATACCATTTTGCGCCCCGAGAAATAGGTGTCCTGCTGTTGCGCCACAGGGTCACCATTGAGCACCA
>CBDVCL010000448.1:0-2515 GCA_965372475.1 uncultured bacterium
CACTTTTATATTTACGTTTTTGAGTTCCCCCAGCCCCCCCCGCCGGGCGGTGGCGGCGTAAGACGGCCCCCACTACTGCACTTTTTCCTTTATACTTCTCACTTTTCACTTCTTAACCCAGCCATTGTTCGATGCGTCCCGTTACGCGGCCGATAAGCTCCCTGGCCCTGTTCTTGCTCCTCGCTTCGGCGTATACCCGTACCAGCGAAGCGGTAGCCGAAGCGCGCAGGTGCAGCCAGCACTCCTTGAACACCAACCGCACCCCATCAGAGTAGTCCAGCTCGTACTCCTCACCGCGGAAATCAGAGGCGAGACTGCGGCGATAACGGTTTACGATCACGTGCATCCGCTCCGGCGGACAGCTGATCTCGCGTTTCAGCAGGTAATAACGCGGCAGGTCAGTAACCAGGCGCGAGAGCGGCTTCCCCCGCACGGCGATCGCCTCGAGCAGGAAAGCCATCGTCGCCACGGCGTCGAACGAATAGGACACGCTGGGGACCATCACCCCGCCGGAGCCCTCGCCACCGAGGACAGCGCCCTGGTTGAGACAGGCCTGGGTGATGAAGGGCTGGCCCACGGGCACGCGCAGGACCTGCGAACGGTGACGTGAAGCGATCTCCTCCAGGGCCATGCTGGTAGAGACATTGGTCACGGCCAGGCCGGGACGCGTGGACAATAAATAATCGGCGAGCACCTGCAGGGTGTATTCCTCGGAAAGCTGGCGCCCGCCCTCGTCCACCATCGCCAGGCGCCCGCCGTCGGTATCCATGGCGAAACCCACGGCTGCTCTCTTCCTCTTTACTTCGCGCGCAAGCGGGCCCATGTTTCCCGGCCTGGGCTCGGGATTGGTCCCCGCCGCGCCCCCCAGCAAGGTGAAACGGCAGCCCAGCTTCTTCAGCACCACTGCCGCCAATTCCTCTGCGCCGCCGCCCGGGTCCACCACCAGCTTGAGCCTGGCGGAAGCAATGGTCCTCGCCCTCGCCTTGCGGGCAATAAGCGCGGCGTGTTCCGCGACGTAACCCGACCGCTGCGCGACGCGTCCCAGCTCGTCCCAGGGCATGCGCCGCAGCTCTCCGCCCTGGTAGACATCGAGAAGCTCGGCGGCGCGCCGTTGGCTGAAAAGCAATCCTTCGCCGTCGATGAACTGCACCCCGTTCCAATCGCGCGGCAGGTGCCCAGCCGTGAGCATGATGCCGCCGCCGGCCTTCCGGCGGCGAACCGCCAGCCCAAGGGTGGCCGTAGGGCAGGTGCCGATGTCTACGAGGAGACAGCCCGCTGAGATCAGGGCGGTTTTCACGGCCGCACGCAGCATGCCTCGCGAGTCGCGGCCGTCATCGGCGATGACCACGGGTCTGCCGTCAATCAACGTCCCCAAGGCCGCCGCCAGACCGCTCACCAGGTCGGGGCCGAGGGATTGGCCCACCAGGCCTCTTATGCCGGAGAGGGAGACCTTGAGGTTCTTGGTTGTTGGTTGTGCTGTCTTCATGCGGGGGTGATTATACTACGGGCAGAGAATAATGTGTCAAGTTTCCGAGTCATCGGTGCAACTTGTGATTTCGGTCAGTCTAACTTGCATGCACCGTGTTACCGAGTGCAGGCGATGAATGAGATACGGCGTTAACTCGACTTGTTTTCTGCACCCGGTAATAGCATTGGCAGGGGGAAAGGTAAAGGGGGGAAGCGGGATGCGAGAGGCGGGAAGCGGGACACATCAATGCCAGAAGCCATCCTCACTTCCTCGCTTCCCACTTCCTCGCTTCCTCTCACGTAGCAACGTAAGCCCCCAGGTGCCGTCTATCTTCCCCGATCGCGAAAGGCTTCTGCAGGTCGTGTTCGCAGAAGGATGCCGCCGCCTTCAAGCCAACACCAGCGGCCAACTCGTTGAACCTGGCCGGCAGCATCTCCAGACAGTCGTCCTCGTTCTCTATCCGTTCCTCTTCTGCGCCGTCCTTCTTCACTACGAAGGTAATCTGCTGGCGGTAGCGGCCCTTCTCGGCGGGGGTGGTCTCATAGAAGCAGGTCACCTCCGTGTCGTCCCGCGCCAGCGTCCAGTTTTCCTTGACACCGCTCGCCACCACGAAATCCACGATATAGATGCCGCCACGCTCCAGGTGGCGGCGCACCACCTGCAGGTGTGAGCGGACGTTCTCCCAGCTGTCGATATGAGCCAACGAATCGAGCATGCAGATCACGGCGTCGAAGCGCCTGCCGCCGAGGTCGAAAGCGGCCATATCCGCCACGAGAAATTCGATGCTCTCCCCGCCTCCCCTCGCCCTGGCGTATTCGACCATGGCCTCACTCTTGTCGATGCCGGTCACCTGCATACCCATGCGAGAGAATTCGCGCGCAAGACGGCCGCTGCCGCAGGCCACGTCGAGCAAGGACTTCACCGGGCGGGAACAATGATGGCTGATACAGTTGAGGATGAAATCGCGCTCCAGGGCGATGTCCCAGGACACGGCGATGTCGTAGTAGTGCGGGTAATCGTAGACACTCATTCTCGTCGCTAGTCGCT
>CBDVCL010000449.1:0-2515 GCA_965372475.1 uncultured bacterium
CACCAGAAGTGGGTGCGCGGGTTCTCACCTTCGGAAATCATCGGCAGAAGCTGCAAAGCCCACCAGAAGTGGGTGCGCGGGTTCTCACCTTCGGAAATCATCGGCAGAAGCTGCACATCGGGAGTCGGGAATCGGGGAGCCTAAGGCCCAGTCTCGCTATTAAGGGTCTCTTCGTTTCACTTGCTCTCGTCTTCGCATTGCCTGGGATTGCGCAGGAAGTGAAAGATACCACTGGTGAAGCCGCGGCGGCGCAAGAAGTGAAGGATAGCGCCGGTGAAACAGACGGCGAGGCCCCCCCGTCTGCTTGGCAGCAGACAAGCGGGGGGGTGGCGGCAGGGTGGGACTACCGCGCCTTTGCAGGCCTGAGCCTCACCCAGGTGCATGTCAGCGATGAGGACAGCGAGGCGGAGGAGGATTCCCTGCAGTGGTCGGCGAGTTTCGATGGCGAGGCCAAGAAGCTGGGGTTTGACAGGGACTGGCGCAGCACGCTATTGATGGAGTACGGCAAGACCGAGTCGGACTTGCGTGGTTCCTTCGAAAGCCTGGACAAGATATCCTTTGATTCTGTCTATACCATTCGCACCAGGCACTTGGCCGACCCCTATGCATCCTGCAGTTTCCGCGCTGTTTTTACTGATTTTTGCCGCGATCCGCGTGCCTATGTAGGTACCATCGGCTTCGGCAAGTTCCTGATCTACGAGGCGGACGAGAGCTTAGTGATGCGCGTTGGCAGTTCCTTTCGCAGTATCAACGGCGAGTTTTCCGCCGGGCTGGAGAGCGCGGTGCTCTACGACAGCACTCTCGCCGAGCAGGCCAACCTGCGCTTCAAGCTAAGAGCGTTCAACGAATACGATTTTGCGGGAGCGGACGTGTTGGCTGATACAGCTCTGCTCTACAAGATCTCGGATATCGTATCCCTCAGGATCAACGTCTCGGCGGAATACGATTACCTGCCGAAGGATAAACGTCTCGATCCGTATGGCATGCCTCTGGAAGTGCCCGAGTGGCCGCGGCATATTCGCGTCAAGGAGACTCTGGCGGTCGTGATCGGGTATGCGCTCCTCTAGTTTGTATCTTGTATCTCGTATCTAGTATCTGGTATCTCGCTGGGTTTCGGCATATGCATTTATGCTTTGGAGGTGCCAGATACTAGCAACGCAAGATAGGCAAGGTCCGTGTCGCGTTGCACGGGATGCTAGAGCCATCGCGATACTAGCAACGCAAGATAGGCAAGGTCCGTGTCGCGTTGCACGGGATGCTAGAGCCATCGCGATACGAGATACTAATTATGCTATAATGAGCACCAAGTATGCCTACGTTTACGCAAAAGCAGCGCAAGCTTGAGCGCATCATCGACAAGCTAGGCAGCGTGGCCGTGGCCTTTTCCGGCGGCGTGGATAGCTCGTTACTGCTGGCCGTGTGCCATCAGCGGCTGGGGCGGGCGTGCCTGGCGGCCACGGCCAGGTCATCCACCTTTCCCTCGCGCGAAAGGGACGCGGCGGGCAAACTCGCCAAGCAATTGGGCGTGCGGCACGTTTTTTTTCGCTCGGAGGAGCTTGAAGTGAAGGGCTTCAGTTCCAACCCGCCCCTGCGCTGTTACTACTGCAAACGGGCCCTGCTGGGTAAGCTGAAAGATATCGCCCGGCGCAGGCGGCTGGCCGCGGTGGTCACGGCGGAGAACACGGATGACCTGGGGGACTACCGTCCCGGCCTGCGCGCCGAAAAAGAACTTGGTATCCGCAGGCCTTTGTTGGAGGCCGGCCTGAGCAAAAGAGATGTACGCCGCCTGGCGAAGAAGATGGGGCTGGCGATATGGGACAAGCCGGCCAGCGCTTGCCTGGCTTCGCGCTTCCCTTACGGCGAGGTCTTATCTGCGGCCAAGTTCCGGCGGGTGGAAGAGGCCGAGGATTTCTTGCTGGGTTTGGGTTTCCGCCAGGTGCGGGTGCGGCACCACGGCGGACTTGGCCGGATCGAGGTGGAAGCGAAAGAGATAAGAAAGCTGATGGCGCCCGCTACAAGGAAGCGGGTTGAACGGCGCTTGCGGCGGCTGGGGTTTAGTTTCGTGTGCGTGGACCTTGCCGGATTCGAAAGCGGTAGTATGAATAGAACGCTTCGGCGCGGCAAACGATGAGGAACTCGGAGCTGGGAACTCGGAAAGCCCGCCGGAGGCGGGCGCGCGGCTTCTCACCACCGGATATCATCGGAAGAAGCTGCACTTCGGAGTTGATGACTCGCTCATAGGTCACCGAACTCCTAGACCCAAGGTCCCAGGTCCGAAGCAATGGAACGCAAAGGGAAGAAAAAAGACTTCAGGACCGCACCGGTCCATGCCCTGAAGTGCCTGGAGTGCGGGCGTGAGAATATCGTGGACAACAAGGTGTGCGGCCACTGTGGTGCGAGTCTGCCGCTGGTCTATGACCGGGGCGGACGGGCGGTGCGGCGCGTATTCAGTCCGGCTACGGTAAAGGTCAATCCTCACGCGCGCATGTTTGCCCGGCTGGTCATCATCTGGATG
>CBDVCL010000450.1:0-2515 GCA_965372475.1 uncultured bacterium
CGGGGCAGCATGGGCCAGATGAAATTGAGGGGCAAAGGGGATTCCCCCTATTTTATCGTGAAAGGTCCGGCGGGGGCGCCGCGTTGCAGCGGCGTCTTTGAAATGCTCAGTACCCGTCTGACCTGGCCGCCGGAGGAAAGGGGTGAGGAAGGCGTCAGCTATAATTTCCTTGATTACGTTGATTGGGACCTTGAACTGGAAGCCGGCAGGAACATGGTCTACTACCGGCGCGCCGCCGGGCACCGTTCATTTTTTAACGTGCCAAAGGGAGAGAAACTGACCGTGACCGGTTCGGTGGCGGACGGCACCATCGGCTGCGTCGGTACCGTGGACGCGGACGGGGGGATGTTCTCCTTTGGCTACACCGAGTTCCCGATCGTTGAGGCGAGGATGCACATCCCCAAGGGGAGCATCTTTCCCTACGTTCAGGGCAGGGCGGAAAAAGTGGTGCGTGATGTCCAGCCTCCCGGCTCTTCTCTAAGAGGCGCCACCGACCTGAGGGTGATAATTGAGTTCGCGGGTACGGTGGAGGACATCGTGGCTACGCCGCGCAGTGAGCCGATGCTGAACCCGGACCCGGAGATCAACACCCAGATGTTGTTGACCTACCTGGGCTCCGGTGACTGGTCCCTGCCGGCGATGGGTGACGGCGTGGTATTGAAGGGAGGAGCCATCGGCGCGAGGGTGGGCGAGAAAATTGTGTCGAACTTCTTTGAGCGAAGGCTGGAGGACACCCTGCGCCGCTATTCACCCATCGACGAGGTGCGCTTAAGGACCCATCTCTTAAGCGAGGGCATTGAGGCGAGCCAGAACACCGGCACGGCAAGCAGTTGGGTGGCAGGCTCAGAGCTGGGCCTGGGCAGTCACATCCGGGACGACGTCTACCTGGAATACAGGCAGAAGTACGAGCGCCGACGGGAGAATTACGAGTGGCAGAGAGGGGTAGGGGTGACCTATGACCTGACCAAGCACATCAAGCTCAAGGCGAGCATGGACGAAGAACGGGATGAAGTGAACAGGTTTTTCGGTGTGGACGTCAGGTCCGACTTCGGCTTGGAGAACATCCCTGACCCCTGGGACAAGGAGGCGCCCCATATCACCGACGCGACCATCCTCGTCTCTGACGAGGGAGTGATCGTCATCGATTTCTACACCAACGAGCTGTCCCGCTGTTTGGTGGAGTACTACAGGCACGGCCACAAGGACAAGCGCAGCATCACGCCGCCGACGCCGCTAAAGGCCAATCACCGCATTCTTCTGCCGGACTTGGTGTCGGACACCACTTATCATTACCGCATCCAGATGGTGGATGATCAAAGAAACCAGGGTTTCTCCGAGTGGGAGGAGCTGGTGGCGCCGGGGAGGTAGCCGCCGACGCGGTGCGCTGACGGCAGAGAAGGCATCCCACTTCTCGCTTCCCACTTCCCACTTCCCAATGGTATAATATCGCGACAATGGCCACATCGATAAAGGACGTGGCGCGTGCGGCCGGGGTCTCCACGGCCACCGTTTCCTACGTCCTTAACAAGCGCGTTGATAAGACGATAAGCCTCAAGGTGAGGCGCCGGGTTACCGCCGCGGCCAAGAAGCTGAACTACCGGCCGCACGGCCCGGCCCAGGCGCTGGCCTCACGCAAGACCAGGAACATCGCCTTGATACTCCACGGCGGCACGGCCAACCTGTCCAACACCTTTTACTCCGAGGTGCTTGAGGGCATGGCCAGGGAGATAATGCAGGTCAATTATCACCTGATGTTCGGCGTGATCAAGCCGGGATACCGGGGCGAGGAGGACATGCCGGATATAATCGGCACGCGGTCGGTGGACGGGGTGGTGACCATGGGCACCCAGCCGCAGCGCTTCATCAAGGATCTCTACGCGAGGCAAATGCCCGTGGCCATGGTGGACCCATCTTATCGCGGCGTAGAGGTGCCGATGATACTGGTCGATAACCGGCGCGGCGCAGACCTGGCCGTGAAGCACCTGCTCTCCCTGCGGCATCGCCACTTCGCCATTCTTTCAGGCAGAAGAAAGCACCAGGGCATCATAGAGAGGAACGAATGCTACCGGCAGGCGTTGGCGGCAGGTGGCATTAAGGACTTTGTCGAATTGAAGCAGGAATTGCACTACAATGGGGGTCTCAAGGGCGGGGAGAAGATCGTGGATGAGCATCCGCATGTTACCGCCGTCTTGACCAGCAACGACGAGATGGCTCTGGGTGCCGTGCAGGCGATACTGAAGAAGGGCAAGCGGGTCCCTGAAGACATAAGCGTGGTTGGTTTTGACGGCATCAGCGAAACGAGGACAACTTCACCGCAGTTGACCACGGTATATGTCGACAAGAGAGGGCTGGGTTCCATGGCCGTGAGGTGCCTGCTGGAGGTGATCGATGTCCGGGACAATAGTCCGAAAGTCAGTACCGCCGGAGTGAACTTGGTGGTGAGGGAAACGACGGGACCGGCGCGGTCGGTTTAGGGAACGGCGGAACCACGAAGGCACAAAGTAGGATAGGACTT
>CBDVCL010000451.1:0-2471 GCA_965372475.1 uncultured bacterium
GCTGCTAACAGCACACACGGGCGTAAGGTGCGCCGTTCCCTGTATACTGTCTACTGTTTGCTGTCTACTTGAAAACCCCTTGCCAATACTCGCCGCTTCAGATACAATATATGCCCTTCGAGAAGAGAACATGGCGATAGAGCTGAACGGCCAAAGAGTACTGGTTCTAAACCGCGCCTATCTGGCCACCAACGTAATCGGCTGGCAGCGGGCTATAATGCTCGTCTACCTGGGAAAGGCCGAGATGGTCTCTGAGAACGAGGAGCTATTCATTCCCACCGTCAACAAGAGATATCCCCTCCCCTCGGTCATTCGCCTGCTCATGTATTCGGGATTTCCACGCTTCACGCCCCGCTTCACGCGCAGGAACGTCTACTTGCGCGATAATTACACCTGCCAATACTGCGGTCGGCGGCAGGAAAACAATCGGCTTAATCTCGACCACATCCTGCCCCTGTCGCGTGGCGGCGTGACCGGCTGGACGAACGTGGTCTGTTCCTGCCTCGCCTGCAATCTCAAGAAGAGGGACCAATTGCCTGAAGAAGTGGGGATGAGGCTTAATCGCAAGCCGCGGGTGCCAGGCAACTATATGCTCTACCGCTTGCGTGGTTCGGCGGTGCCCGAGGACTGGTCTGATTTTCTCTACTGGGAAAAGAAACCTTCCTAAGCCGGGCAGGGACAAGGCGAGCGAAAGTAACCCAGTACCCAAAATCCAGCGCCCCTCTTGCGCTGGGTGGTAAACGGTGGTAGGCTTTGTTGGTGGGAGAACCATTCAGGAAGTGGGAGGTGGGAAGTTGGCAGTGGGATATTGGAACCGCAAGACATGATCCCGCTTCCCGCGTCCGGCATCCCGCTTCCAAAACTAGGAGGTATGCCATGAGAAGAACAACAAAGACGGCGCTGATAATCGCTCTGGTTTTTGCCGTGGCGGGATGCAACTTCTTCAACTGGATGCATCCGCCGGGACGCAGTGACAACACGGACGTGCTCATGGCTGATGGCCGTGCTGCGCTCAACGCCGGTAACTATAAAGAGGCCCAAGCGATATTCGAGAAGGTGCTTGCGGCGAATCCGCGCAATGCCCAGGCCAGGGTCGGCCACGCCACGGCGGTGATCCACCTCGCGGGGGCGGACTTCATAAGGCTGGCCATGTCTCTGGCCTCGGACGACCAGAAATTCAGCCTCGCGGATGCCAGCAAGTACGGCTTGGACAGCCTTGGCGAATTGCGCCAGCTGGTCAGCGTACTGATCTCGGACCTCGAGCCGATCAGGAAGGGACAGACCGACGGTTCTGTTGCCATGGATGACGCCGACGTGAACCTGGTTCTCACCATCGCTTACACGGTGAAAGCGGCTGTGAACTTGGAGGACCTGATCGGGTTTAGTTTTATGCTTGATGAAGGGAGCTGGGATACGCTCCCTGCCGCCAGTTTGACCCAGTCCGAAGCGGATGAGTTGATCGACCTTATAGAAGCCGCCCGGGAATCGGCAGAGATACTGTTGGCTACGCTTGACCTGGGAGAAGACGTTGATGTGTCGGACCTGGATGCAAGGATAGACGAGTTGATCCAGTTGATCCAGGATGCCGTGATACCGTGATCTGAGCGCAAAGGGAGGGAAAAAGCCATGGTGGCCTTGCGGTATAGCTGTCATAGGGTGCTTATCGGTGGTGCGCTCGCCTGCCTGTTTTTCTGCGCCCTTTGCCCGCCGCGCGCGGTAGCGAAGGGCGAGAAGCCTCCCTTCGTTTACGGCATCCGCCCTCTTGCCATGGGCGACGCCTTCACCGCGGTCGCCGATGATTTCAATCTGCTCTTCTATAATCCCGCCGGCCTCGCCGTGCTCGAGGGCAGTGAGACCTATATCATCCACCTCGGCGCCAAGATCGACCGCCGTAGCTACGGCGACCTTACCTATATCCTTGACCTTTCCGACGCCGACGGCCTCGACCCCGACAACATCACCCAGCAGGAGATCGACAGGATAGTGCGCTGCCGCATCGCCGGCGGCCTCAATCTGTTCCGCAGCGGTCACATCCGCAAGAACCAGGGCGCGGCGGTATACCTGCCCGTGGACGTGAGCGTTGCTCTGAAGCCCGGCCTGATCATCCCCGACGCCGAACTGCTTGTGCTTTACGACCTTATCTCCTCATATTCTTACGCGCACGGCTTGGAGACTCCGCGCGGCACATTTTGCTTCGGCGGCACACTCCGCATCATCAAGCGCACACGCTGGTACGAGAACCAGTCCGTGATCGAGATGGTGGATACGTTCGAGGACATCGATATATATGACAGGTTGACCAAATCTTACTGGGGTGTTTCCACGGACATCGGCTTCCTCTGGAAGAAGAGCGACAAGACTAGTTTTGCCTTTGTCGCCAACGATTTACTTTGCCGCCTGCGCGGAGATTGGAAGAGGCCCAACTTCAAGCTAGGTTACGCTCGCCGCTTTGACATTGACAGCGGCTGGAT
>CBDVCL010000452.1:0-2461 GCA_965372475.1 uncultured bacterium
CCCTGAGCGCCATCTTGTCCACGAAGGAAGCGCCACCCCAGCAAAGGACGGTGAGTAATGCGAATATCAGTCCTGCGGTTGTCATTATGTTCCTCCCTTTTATTGTCGTTAGTCGTTGGTCGTCAGTCGTTCGCCTGCTGCAAAGTACCCCGCTATCCCGGCCAGCGAAATACGAACGACGAACGACCCGCTCATGCTTCCAGCATGAGCGTGACCGGCCCATCATTCACCAGCTCAACCTTCATCATCGCCCCAAACTCACCGCAGGTGGTCTTCACGCCCCTGTCAGACAAGCACTTCACGAAGTATAGATACAGCTCTTCCGCCAACTCGGGCGGCGCCGCGGCCTCGAAACCGGGACGGCGCCCGCGAGAGGTATCGGCATAAAGGGTGAATTGCGAGACGACCAGCGCTTCGCCCTCCACGTCCAAGAGCGACCGTGAGAACTTGCCCTCCTCGCTGAACACCCGCAGGTTGGCCGTTTTCTCGGCCAGCTTCTCGGCCCGGGGCCTGCCGTCGTCTCGGCCGACACCGAGAAGGATGAGGAAACCCCGGCCGATGCGGCGCGCTTCCTCCTGCCCCTCGATTGTCACCTTGGCGCGGTTAACTCTTTGGATCAGGGCTTTCATACTTGCGAGTAGACAGTAGTCAGCAAACAGTAAACAGGGCTTATGCGAGAAAGACCCCTGTCTGCTGTCTACTGTTTACTGTCTACTGACGGCGTCTCCTCGTTCTTGTCCACCTCCCCGTCGACCGGTTGAGTGTTCCCTTCCTCAGCACCGGGCCCCACAACACCCGTGGAGCCTATGAACACAGTGAAGCCGAGAAGATGCTCGGGCTCGTAATCATACCCTCCCAGCTCAAAGAACACCAGCTTGCAGCAGTAGTCGAGCTTCATGCGGAAGACTTTGAAGTCCCGGTCCAGGCCGAAACCGACACTGGGACCATCAGAGAAGGTCCGGCCCCTTTCCAGGCGATATCCAGCCCGCAACAGCCAGCTTCCCCGCTGCCCTCCTTCCACCCCCAGGCCCAGCCCCACCTCCCCTTCGCGGCCCAGGCTTAGGTCAACGACCGCATTGACGATCCCCCGCTCGTCGTAAATGGAGAAACCCCGTGCAATGCCGCAGTTTATCTCAAGCGGCAGCGGATCGGCGACTTGATCGAACTTCACTCCCGGCCCGGCGTTGCGGATGGCCAGGCCTACATCGAAAAGCTCCGGTAAACGGTAAATCGCCCCGATATCGACGGCGAACCCGTAGGCATATACATCGCCCAGCCTGAGGATGATGCCCTTCAGCCCCATGCCGTAGAAAAGGCGTCCCCCGCTCCCGCGGCCGCAATACAACCCGAGCACGGTATCGGACACGTAGAAGGGCGCCTCTCCCTTCAAATTATCTATGGGCTCCTGGTGGCGGTGCAGGAGTTCGCCTGCCATCGTGCCCAAAGGGCCGACATAGCGCCGCACGGAGAGCTGTTCGCAAGATACGTCCGGGAAGGCGAAAAAATGCAGGAAGCCGATAGAGGGGCGGCGGCTGAAGCCAAGCGCGGCGGGGTTGTATGCAGACGTGCCGCCCAGCTCGAGAAGAGGCGTTCCGCTCATACCCAGTGACCAGGCGCGCGCCTCGAGCTTCAGGCGCAGCACGTCCGCACCGCTGGTACCCGCGGCGAACACCGCGGAGGCCGACAACAGCCATACCAGGCCGATGGCGCACCATGACGGCAAACGGGGCTTTCCCCTCTGCTTCTTCATTATGTGCATTATACCCGAAACCTGCGCTAAATGTGCTTTTAGAAGAAAGGCGGAACCACGACGACAGCCGCCTTTGTTAACGCCTCCCTTGAAATTACCTTCAAAGTGGGCAGCGCTGACTAGGCGGGTGTCGTTGTGGTAGAAGAGCCGTTCTTGGTATCTTTGTGGTTAGTAAAGGAAGGAGTTTTCAGCCGTTGGCCGAGGGGGAGCCGAGGGTGACGGTTGACCGCTTCTTGATAATCTTGAGGAGCGCCGAAGAATACCACTTAGAGTTCAGGAAGTCGTCGCCGGCAGCAGGCCGCTCGACCAGGCGGACGTCCATCCGCCTCATTTCCTTCGCCAGCCGAGCCATGTTCGGCCATTTCGCGCCCGGTACTATCATATCGCCGTTCATCGTACGGTAGCCGAAATCATTGACACCGACCTTCACCAGTTCGCGATAGTGCGAGGCGAGCTGGCTTATGGACACTTGAAGGGACATCCCCGGCATTATCGCACCGGCATAACGCACCGTGTCCGTGACGAGGGAGACATCCGCGCCATTGTCCCTGTAGCCGTTGCCGTTCGGGACCGAGTAGGCGCGCACAAACGTCTCCTTGATGTTGCCGTAACGATCCTGCAACGATTTAATATCTTCCAGGGTCTTGTATCGCTCACGCCTGGTTTCACCGATACCGACCAGGAGACCGGTGGAAACGGGTATCTTCATCT
>CBDVCL010000453.1:0-2444 GCA_965372475.1 uncultured bacterium
ATACGTTCCTCCTCTCGCGGTCGCCGGCGGCTTCGTTCTGGAGGACCAGATATTCAAGGGCCTGGCGATGGGCGCTCCTTATGTCAAGCTCGTGGGCATGGCCCGCGCCCCCATCGCCGCGGCGATGGTCGGCAAAACGATAGGCAACGCCATCAAGGAGAAGGACCTGCCCGTCTACGTGGAGCGTTTCGGCAGTACCAGGGACGAGATCTTCGTTACGGCGGGGACATTGCGCAAGGAAGTAGGGAACAAGGCCTTTGAGAAGCTGCCCGCGGGAGCCATCGGCCTCTACACCTACTACGAGCGGCTGGCCCAGGGCCTGCGCCAGTTTATGGCCGGCAACCGAAAATTTTCGCTGGAGCATATCGAGCGGGATGATATCGCGGCGCTGACGCGTGAGTCCGCCGCGGTGAGCGGCATCGACCACGTTATGGACCTGGACAAGGGGAAGGTTGATAAGATACTTAATGCGTGAGTTCTGTTTTCGCTCTGGGAAGTCCGAAGTCGGATGTCGGAAGTCGGATGCTTTTCCGACCTCTGGTCTCCGGCTTCCCTTTTTTAGGACCTTTCCATAATGTGGCGGTTCTGTTTGGCATTTTGACCCGGGACGCGTGACGCGTGATCCGCGACAGGCCGTGAGGCCAGAAACCGCTTGACATCATAGGCGGGTAGTGGTAGATTACTTATAGCACACAGGAGTGCTTGTGACATAGGAGTCTTTTGGCAACGCAGGCCAGAAGGCTCTTTTTTTTGGACGAGGGCGTCCATCGTGGCGGAATGACCTTCTGCCCGCTGGACGTCTTTCAAGATGAGGCGCCTTCGGCACAAACGGCCATTCCCTGGGGCGTCTTATTCTTTTTGCAGGAAGGAGAAAGAACAATGAACGGATACGTGGAAGGTTTTATGAGACGGTTGGTCGAGAAGACGCCGGCGGAGCCCGATTTTCACCAGGCGGTAAAGGAAGTCGTGGAAAGCGTGATGCCGACGCTGGACAAGAACCCGATATACCGGGAAGCTTTGATCCTGGAGAGGATGGTGCAGCCGGAGCGGGCTATCATTTTTCGGGTTCCCTGGATGGACGACAAGGGCAACTACCAGGTCAACACCGGCTACCGCGTCGAGATGTCAAGCGCCATCGGCCCCTACAAGGGAGGCCTGCGTTTCCATCCCAGCGTCACACTGGGCCTGCTGAAGTTCCTGGCTTTTGAACAGGTCTTCAAGAACGCCCTGACCACCCTGCCCATGGGCGGTGGCAAGGGCGGCAGTGACTTTGACCCCAAGGGCAAGAGCGACAGGGAAGTAATGCGTTTCTGCCAGGCCTTTATGAGCGAACTATTCCGCCATCTCGGGCCGAACACCGACATTCCCGCCGGCGATATTGGTGTGGGTGGCCGTGAGATCGGCTTTCTCTTCGGCGAGTACAAGAAGCTGAAGAACGAGTTCAGCGGCGCCCTTACCGGGAAAGCTTTCAACTGGGGCGGCTCGCACATCCGTCCCGAGGCAACCGGCTACGGCGCTGTCTACTTCGCCGAGGAGATGCTTAAGGCACGTGGCGATTCCATGTCGGGTAAGACCTGCGCTGTCTCGGGTTCAGGCAATGTCGCCCAGTACACCGTGGAGAAGGTCAACCAGCTGGGCGGCAAGTGCGTCACCCTCTCTGATTCCGGCGGACTGATCGTGGATGGGGCCGGTATCGATGAGAAGAAGCTGGCCTGGGTAATGGATCTCAAAAACGTCAAGCGCGGCCGTATCAAAGAGTACGCGAAGAAGTTCAAAGGGGCAAAGTACCTGGAAGGGAAACGTCCGTGGGGCGTGGCCTGCCAGGTGGCCTTCCCCAGCGCCACGCAGAACGAGATTTCTACCGCCGACGCGAAGACATTGGTCAAGAACGGATGTATCTGCGTCTCCGAGGGAGCCAACATGCCCACGGTACCGGAGGGAATAGAGGTGTTCCAGAAAGCCAAGATCGCCTACGGCCCCGGCAAAGCGGCCAACGCGGGAGGGGTGGCCGTCTCGGGCTTGGAAATGGCTCAGAACGCCCAGCATCTCACGTGGCGGCGCGAGGAGGTGGACGACCAGCTCAGGGGCATAATGAAGCGCATCCACGAGGCGTGCGAGGAGCACGGCCGTGTGAGCAAGGGCTACATTGATTATGTGCGAGGTGCGAATGTGGCCGGTTTCTTAAAGGTCGCAGACGCTATGCTTAGCCAGGGCGTGGTTTGAAGGGTAGCGAACCCTGACCCGAATGCAGAGGGGGTTTGGGCGCTGGACTTAGTGAAAGATACATTGTCAGTGGCCGGCCGTCACAACAACAGATAACATGGAACGGACGGCACAGTAGTCTCCCCCAAGAAATGGGGGGGTGACCCGCCGTCGCCAAGGGACTTCGCCCCTGAGCCCTTCGCTTCAATCGCTCAGGGCGAAGGGCTCAGCCCCGAAGGGCT
>CBDVCL010000454.1:0-2435 GCA_965372475.1 uncultured bacterium
CCCAATACCCCAATGCCCCAATGCCCTTTGTCGTGACTATCCTCTTGCCAACAAGATGAGGTTCCGTTACAAGGTGGAATCTGGACGATTGGTCGGCTGCCACCTTGCAGCGACAATCCGCTTGCCAACTGGATAAGAAGTCGCTACAATACATCCTATGAATAGAAGATACCTCACAACAGTGCTTGTGACATTGCTCGTAACAGGCGTGATATACGCCCGTTATGCGCCCGAGGTGGGCATCGGCAAGATGTGGTTCTGTGGCGAGTTCCCCAAGCCCGATGACACGGAATATGGAGAACCGTTGGAGCACGTGGCGATGAATACGCAGTATGGTTTTCATGCCGTTGGCAATATGGTCTATGGCGAGATAGAGGAGTTGGCAGACGAGATACACCTGCACTTTACCGTGGATAACAACGGCGCCAAGCTCGCGCACCAGCTGACGATGCGTGTCACTTACGACCTGCTTATCGGCAAAGAGCTGCCGAAGAACTGGAAGATGAAAGACTACGAAGGCGCTAAGCAGGACGCGAAATGGAAGAACATTCTCGTGCGCGAGATGGTGACGGAGGGTGTGGGGCCCTATGTGACGGAGAAGTTCACGATAAACGAATTGCGCATCAAGGAAGAACGCGACCGTTGCGCCAAGCAAGGCCTGTATATCTGGGGTATCAGGGCCTTGGTGGAACTGCTGGACGAGGACGCCAAGATGTCCAACAACGTCAAGATGTATGAAGTTACTGTTTCCGTAGACTAGGAGTATGGAGCATAGCGCATAGCGTATAGCGTGGGCAGGCATCGCGCTATACGCTATTCTCTATACGCTATACGCGAAAACAAATGGCTAAATCCAAGAGAAAGAAGAAACCCAAGAAGAAGCCCGTCAAGAGCGATGATGACGGTCTGAAACGCGTCGCCATCAATCGCAAAGCGCGGCATCTCTACGAGTTCCTTGACCATTTCGAGGCGGGGATGGAGTTACAGGGGAGCGAGGTAAAGGGCGTGCGGCAGTCAGGCGCCGACCTGAAGGATTCCTTCGTGCGCATCGACCACAGGGGCCAGGCCATCGCCGTGGGCATCCAGATCGCCAAGTATAGTAATGACGGCAACCCCGAGTACGAGCCGCGGCGTGACCGTCGCCTGCTCTTGCACCGCCGCGAGATAAAGAAGATAACCAGGCGCATAAACGAGAAGGGCTACACCGCCATCCCCATGGAGATGTATTTCAAGGGGAGTTACCTGAAACTGAAGCTCGGCGTGGCGCGCGGCAAGAGGTCTTTTGACAAGAAGCAGGCGCTGAAGGAACGCGACATCAAGCGGGATATGGAGAGGGAAATAAAAGGCCAAAGGTGAATCCGGCGTGGGCGGGATTCGCCTTTGTTCCCAGGTGTGTAGGGGCGGACCCGCGTGTCCGCCCTAATCGTTCTTCAACGGCGACTGCCTTAGATGATACAGCACGAACCACCGCCCCTTAGGGCAGGTAGGGCACGCCTGGTATTCCCGTTTGTTGCCGTAGGCCTTGAAGCGTACCCCTCCCGCGTCCCAGACGGACCTTTCAAAGCCGCACGTCTTACAGCGGCATATCCATTCCATGGATTCCTGGATCGCTGCTTCCTTCCAGCGCTGGAGGGGGAGGAAGAAGAGGAAGAGCTTCTGGATGGTGTTCATGAGTTCCGGCCCGCCGTCGTCCGGGCTTCTCATTGCATTACTTCGATTGAAAGAAGCCCGCGCTATGGCGGGCAGCCTTCGCCTCGGACTCTATACTCTTTCGTTGGTTTACCAGCCGTAGCCTCGGATTCCCACTACCCTAGTAATACTAAGGAAGTCCGAGGCGAAGGCTGGTGGAGGTGCCGGGAATCGAACCCGGGTCCCTCATCCCTTTGGCCAAGGCCACTACATGCTTATCCCGCCTTGGGTCTCGTCCTGACCGTCCCGCGGGCGGGGTTGTCAAGACCAGCTTCATGTATATCTTATCCTCCAAGCGTTAGAAGCAACCACTTGGCGAACCAGCCTGCTGCAACGTCAGTTTCCTCTAGCAGGCGTCGAGGAAGTGACGGGTCGCTATTTTAAGCGGCCAGAGCTAACTGATTGTCAGCACTTGTTAGTGTTCCATCTGTTTTAACGAGCGGATGGGACCTCGGCATGCAACCAGAGCCTCCGTGACAAGATCGAAGCCTGTCACCCCCATATTCTGTTGCCAAAGAACACTAAGAGCATAACACCATGGCGCGCGCTTGTCAAGATATCAGCGTAGGGGAGCACCTCCGCGTGCTCCCGACTTCAAGAACGGAAGGCCGACGCCCGCCGTCGCCCTTTGGGCTATGGCGGGTAAACACCGGTCGGTCACTACGCTGGTATTTGTGATATAATAAGATTGCTTGGCAGGCGGTTGCTTCGTGGGAGCAATAGAACAATAGAGCAGTGGACCGCCC
>CBDVCL010000455.1:0-2414 GCA_965372475.1 uncultured bacterium
CTTGACGTCAACCGCGCCTTGTACCAACAGCAGCGCGAACAGCAGGGCAGCCGCGAGATGACCCTGGGCGAGATAGACAAGAGGATAGCCGACCCGTCCACCACCGACCGCTACCGCCACATCCTGCGTTACGAGTACCACCGCCGCTTCGCCATGCCCTTCGCCTGCATCGCCGTGGTGCTGATCGGCGCGCCGATGGGCATACTCTCGCGCCGCAGCGGCGTGAGCGGCTTCTTTATCAGCCTCTTCATCATCTTCGCTTATTACATCTTCATGGCCATCGGCGAGGCGGTGTCCCAGAAGGGGATCGTCCATCCCCTGATCGGTTGCTGGCTGCCCAACGTCTCCATTGCCGCGGTCGGCATCATCCTTACCCTGCAGGCGACAAGAGAGCATCCCCTCGTCTATTACCTCCCCGCTCCCCTGCGCCGCCTGCTGACCAGGAAGGGGGCCACCCTATGACCGACATACTTTCCCGCTACCTGGCGCGCGAGTTTTTCAAGCCCTACCTGCTCTGCCTCCTCTTCTTCGCCGCGCTGATACTCATCGTCACCGCATTCGACCAGATAAAGATGATAATCTCCTTCAAGCCGCCTCTGCTGCTGGCCTTCAAGTATTTCGCCTATCATATCCCCTTCATACTGATCCAGGCGATGCCGCTGGCCGCCTTGATGTCCGTGCTCTTCTCCCTGGGTCGCCTCGGCACCAATAACGAGATAGTGGCGATGCGCGCGGGAGGCGTCAATTTCTACCACCTGCTCACGATCTACCTGGCCCTTGGCGTCCTCATCTCGGCGGGAGTGTTCGTACTCAACGAGTTCATCGTGCCCTACACCAACCGCCGCACGGAAGAGATCAGGAAGATAGACATCGAGAAGCAGGCCCAGAGCATCCATCTACTGCGCAACAACGTCACCATCCGCGGCAAGAACAACATCTTCTATCACGTCGACGTCTTTGACGGCAAGAACAACACCATGCGCGGCGTGCAGATCTACGAGCTCACCCACACACCCCCCTATTTCAAGCGGCGTATAGACGCCAAGAGCGCAGTGTGGAAGAACGGCCGCTGGAAGTTCCGCGACGGCTACGAGCGTGTCTTCGATGCCGAGGGGCGCGAGGTGGTCTCCCGCGCCTTCAAGGAGAAGACGATGGACATAGCGGAAAAACCCGAGGTGTTTCTTCAAGAGAAGAAGGAGCCGCGCCACCTGACCCTGCGCCAGCTTATCAGGCACATCGAGACCCTGCGCTCAGGGGGCGCGGACGTGAACAAGGAGCTGGTGGAGCTCAACCTTAAGCTCTCCTTCCCCTTCGCCAATTTCATCCTCATGCTCATCGCCGTGCCCTTCGGCTGGTCGATGGGGCGGCGCGGCGGCGTGGTAGGTTCCTTCAGCATCTGCGTGGTGCTGGCGATCACCTATATCATCTTCCTGCAGTTCGGCCACGCCCTGGGCACGAACGGCATGCTGCCGCCGCTGTTCGCCGCCTGGATGGGGAACATCGCCTTTCTGGCGATCGGCGTCGCAATGGTAGTTAAGGTGAGGAAGTAATCCGGACCTGGGACCTGGGAGGTAGGAAGTCGGAGGTCGGAACAGTGATGGGAAGCCATCCGACTTCCGACTTCGGGCTTTCCGACTTCCACCTACCGTCTACCTAGAAGGTACTCCACACTCTTCATCGTCGCTTCCTTGCCGCTCACCTCCACGCATAACCAAGGTGTAGGCTTGCAACGCTCCAGGCGCGACAAGAGGGCGGGGACATCCACCGTCCCATCGCCGAGAGCATTATGCTCGTCTTCCACCCCGTGGTTGTTGTGCAGGTGCAGGTAGCGCAGGCGCGGGCCGAGGCGTTCTAGCCACTCCAGCAGTGGCACCTCGCTGTAGACATTGGCGTGGCCAACATCGAGGCAGGCGTTAAGCAAGGGTGAATCTATCGCCTCCAGCACCTCGGCGAGGACGCGTGGGTCGGACTCGCACAGGTTTTCGAGGGCAATCTCTACCCCCAGTTCCGCCGCGCGCGGCACAATGCCGCGGAAGAACTCCACCTGTGAACGGCGGTATTCCCCGCCCCCCTCGTAACGGTACGGCGTCCCCACGCTGTGGCGGAAAGGATGCAGCACGAGCAGTTTCGCCCCCAGCTCGGCGGCTATCTCCAGGTTGACCCCGTAGACGCGGGAGTACTCGGCCGACGGGTCCGCAATACCCTCGTAGTCCCCCTCCAGCATCATGCAGTGCATGGTGAGGGGAGCGGGATAATCTTTGGCCAGCTCTTTCTCCTTCTCGAGCTCAGCGCGCCAATCCCCGTCCAGCTCGCCCTTGTAGGTGAAAGTCTGGAGCTCGATTCCCAGGCCGAATTGTTTCGCGAGGGGAAGGCCCTCATTCAAGTGTTCGCGGGAAATGCAGACTAGTAGTTGA
>CBDVCL010000456.1:0-2412 GCA_965372475.1 uncultured bacterium
ATTTGTCCATCATCGAGACCATGCCGTAGTAGACGGCGATGTCCTTGGCCAATGACTCCTTATCCTGTAAATGGGATTTGAAGCCGTGGCAACCGCTGCCGCCCTCCTCCTGGTATTCGGAGAAATCAGGCTTCTCCTCCTGCGTCTTCCTGAAATGGGGCGGATTCTTGTCGTGTTCGCCGGGAGTGACCTGCGGTACGGTGACCTTTGCGGGGTCGTACATGGTATCCCACGGCTCAGGCACGAGGTAGTCCGGATGCGGGTCGAAGAAGGAAGCCCAGAGGAAGAATGGTTCCTCCTTCCCGGAATATTCTTCGAGCAGGTCATTGCTCTTCTCGGCGATCCAGGTGTTATAGTGATACTCTTCGGGGATCAGCCACTTGTGCTTCTGCCTGTCTTTGTTTCCCGTCGGGCGGCGGAAGTAGTCGCGCCAGTTCTCGCACCCCTTCTCCTCCATCCAGATGGCGTAGTGCTGGCCAACGTGGGCCTCGTCGGTGTGGTTGCGTGCCAGCTCGACCCGCTCGAAGCCATAGAAGGGGCCGTGGAACTTCCGCCAGTAGTCCAGGTCCTGCAATACCGGGTAAGACTCGAGCGAGGGGAATTCTTCCGTGCCCTTGAGCGGCTGGAAGTGCGCCTTGCCGACAAGCGCCGTCCTGTATCCCGCCCCTTGGAAGTCCTCTCCCACGGTATGCTCGTCCTCGGAGAGCTTGGTGCCAAGCGACCAGGCTCCGTGCCGGCTGGGAAGGTCGCCGGTGATGATCGAGGCGCGCGTCGGCGTGCAGGTGGGGTTGGGGCAGTAGGCGCGGTCAAAGAGCATCCCCTCCCGCGCGAGGCGGTCAAGGTTCGGCGTCTTTATCTCCGGGTTGTTAAGCCCCAGGGTGTTCCAGTGCTGCTGGTCAGAGGTTATCAGTAGAATGTTCTGTTTCACGTTTTCAGCGTCTTCCAGTAGTCGCGGATCCGCCCGCCCCAGTTCGTGATCGTGTTGCGGGAGCCTTCGGCTTCGATCGTCCGGCGCTTCAGCCCCCGCTCCTGCTCGATGAGCTTCTTCCTCAGCTCTTCAAGCGCTGCCGCGTGTTCCGGGTCCCCGGCCAGGTTCCTGGTCTCAGCCGGGTCATCTTTCAAGTCAAAGAGCTGCTCCAGGCCCCGCTTGCTGTCCTCCGGCCCGGGAGGCATGAAATCCTCGTCCTCTTTGGGGATATATTCGGTAACGTATTTATAGCGTTCAGAAATGACCGCCCGGCCCCAGTAATTGCTTTCAACATAGGCGCAGTCACGCCAGGCCGCGGACGGGTCTTCTATCACCTTGCGTACGCTCATCCCCCGCGCGCCGTCCGGTACCGCTATGCCGGCATAATCAAGCACGGTGGGAAGGAAGTCCACCCCGGAGACGAAATGGCTCTCGTCAAAGGTGCCTTTAGGCAGGTTAAACCCGTCAACCAGCGAAGAGACGATAAAGGGCACGTGGATGCTTTCCTCGTATAACGTGCACTTCTGGAACATGCGGTGGCATCCGGCCGCCTCCCCGTGATCGGTGGTGAAGATGATAAGGGTGTTCTCCTTGTGGCGCGTGGCCTCAAGGGCGTTGAGGAGAATCCCGATCTCCTGGTCTACCTTCTCAATGAAGCGGTAGTAGTTCCAGCGGTGCAGCCGCCACTGCTCCCCGGTCCAGTCCTTCAGGTAACGAAGCTGCGCGGCGTGATTGATCGGATTATCGGTACGGCGGTAGACGGTGTGCAAGACCGTCTCCCGTTCATCGTATTCGTAATTCTCCGGCAAGGGCGGGAGTTCCTCATCCGTGAAGACCCCCTGCTCTATCGGCCCCGGGATACAGCGTTCGTCATTAGTCTCGTAGTTGTGCCCCGCCTCGCAGATATCGTGGGGGTTGACATAGCCCACCTGGAGGTAGAACGGTTCTTCCTCCTCATACTTGGTGATCAGATCGACCGCCGCGTGCGTCATTGCCGGGTCATAGGCCTCCGCGCACCCGGCGACGATCGTTCGCCGGCCGAAATAGAGGTTCTTGAAGCCACGTTCTACCTGCCGGCCGGGCACATGCCACTTGCCGCAGTGATAGGCGTTGTATCCGTTGCCGTTGAGGAGCTCTCCCAGGTCCGGTATATCATCGTGCAGCGGGGCCCCGTTGAAGACCACGCCGTTCTCGGATGTATAGGTGCCGGTCATCCAGCTGGCCCGGGCCGGGGCGCAGACCGGGTCGGTGCTGTAACTGCGCCTAAAGGAGACGCCGTTATTATGCAGGCGGTCGATATTAGGCGTGTGCAGCCATTTCTCCCCGGAATAGGCCGACACGGCGTCAAAACATTGCTGGTCGGTGTTTATGAAGAGGATGTTCGGTTTCTTCATGATGATGCGTTCTTCAGCCAGCGAAAGTCTTTACCGCTGCTGAGCACAAAG
>CBDVCL010000457.1:0-2411 GCA_965372475.1 uncultured bacterium
GCAGTGAAGCGAGCCACCGCGACAATGGAGCGCTGGTACCCAGAGAGGGCCCAACAGTTGGCCGACAAGCTCTCCCGCGTCCAGGGCTGCAACTACCTCCCCGCTTCCTGTGTCAACCCAACCCAGATGTGGCAGAACTTCCCCGAACAGCAGATAGAAAAGGAGCTGGGCTGGGCAAAGAGCGTTGGGCTCAATTCCCTGCGCGTCTTCATCCAGTATCTCTACTGGGAGAAGAAGCCGAAGGAGATGCAGGATAAATTCAAGCGCTTCCTCGACATCTGCGCACGCTTTGATATGAGCGTGATGCCCGTGCTATTTGACGACTGTCACCTGCCCGAGCCCTACCTGGGCCCCCAGAACCCGCCCGTGCCTTCGTACCATAACAGCCAATGGACGATGAGCCCGGGCGTATCGCGCACCAAGCCCAAATACTGGCCCAAGCTGGAAAGATACGTCAAAGGAATGATAAGGGCATTCGCCAACGACAAGCGCATCATCGCCTGGGATCTATATAATGAAGTGAAACGAGAGAACAGAAAGCTCTTGCGCGAATGCTTCAAATGGGCGCGTTCCCTTGGCCCGTCACAGCCTATCACCGCCTGCTGGCACGATGACAGCCAGAGCGACATCATCACCTTTCACAACTACGGCAAGGACGGCAGTGACGATTTCAAGAACGAAACCGAAAAGCACGCGGCGAAAGACAGGCCCGCCCTCTGCACCGAGTGCCTGGCACGCACGCACGGCAATACCTTCGCGGGATTCCTGCCCGTCTTTAGGGAGAAGAGGATCGGCTGGTATATCTGGGGCTTTGTCTCGGGCTCGTCGAATACAAGGTTTCCCTGGGGGTGGCCTATTGGTGGACCAGAACCACCCAGGTGGTTTCACGACCTGCTTTATCCCGATGGGACACCCTACGATTCCGCAGAGATAGAGTTGATCAAGAGTTCCCTTCGAAACGGCGACGGGGCGATGGGGCGAGAGGGCGAATAGTGTCACGCGCCGATTCGCCGATTCGCCGATTCGCCGGCTCGAACTCTGTTGCAGCGAGCCAGACCCCACGCGGATATCATCGCCATGAACAACAGACACAGCAAAGAGATAAACATCCCAACATGAAACGAAGTGGGGTGATAGATGAACTCAACAATATGCTTGCCGGGGCTTAATTCTACCGCGCGGAACAAGTAGTTAGCACGAACGATCTCAACGGGGAGGCCATCCACGTATGCTCTCCAGCCCGGATAATAAGTATCGGACAAGATAAGATATCCTGCCTCGCGGCTGACGTTTTCAATCGTCACGCGATTCGCTGTCTCTGACAATATGCCCGTGCTCCCCATAGGAGCGAGCGCATAAAGTACCTGCTTTTCGCCGTCATCGCCTTTCGGCAACCTAAATCGTTCCAGCGCTCTTAGCGCCGCCGCGTCGTCCGCCGCCAGGACATAGTCGCGGCAGAAAAAGGCGCGGGGCAAGCTGTCTTGAATAGTGTATAAGGTAGTTCCCGGCCTCGGCTGCCAGCCGGCCTCCGCCAACGGCACGTTGGTAGTAAAGACGCCGACGCCGGCGATTCGCAACAGGTTGACAGCCGCAGGCAGCCCCCTTGCCCAGTCAGTTGTATCTTGCAGCAGGTATTTTATCCGTTGCTGATAGCGTAACCAATGCCCGATGGGCAGAGACGGCTCATTGCCGCTGAAAGAGAGTATTCCCCGGATGCCCGGTGCGTTGTCTTTCAAAGCGAGCAAATGATGCCGATCGCACCACTTGGAAGTGTCTGCGGACATGAAACGGACATTGGCATCCGCCACCAACCGCTCCGCCTCATGCCGCGCTTCTAATTGCGCCCGCGAGACGTAAACACTCCTGGCCGAACTGTAAGCCATGATGTCGAGGCAAAGCACCAATGCCACGACCAGCGCCGCTTGTTTCCTGTATCTCCACAACAATTGCGCGCTAAACAGTGAAAGGAACGATATGAGGATAACAGCCACCTGCCAGGCGCTGATCAATAGGGCCTGCATATAGACAGCGATCAGCAGTATCTCCAGCGCAAGGAGCCAGGCCGCGACGGGCAGCCACTTTTTTCGCCAGTCGGCATCTTTCCACGTGTGATCGTATTCGTCCAGAGCCCGGGCTGCGAGAACCGCCAACGCGAAGATCACATAAATAGAAATACGCAGGGGATGACGGAAACGCCCGCCGCCGCTGAAGATGTCGCTAAATACCGGTAGTTGGCTGACCGACCCTAGCATCAGCAAGTAGCCGCAGATCAATAGCCCCTTGAAGAAGGCGATCTTGCGGCCCTTGAGCAGGAACGCCATGGGCAGGAGAAGCAGGGATACTATGCCGCAGTAGGTAAGATGTTCCCATTTCATGTGCCTGATAACATCTATCTCGGGAAAGAACTGGTC
>CBDVCL010000458.1:0-2408 GCA_965372475.1 uncultured bacterium
GGCCCTGCGCGGCGGCGCGGCCGTGGGCCTGCTCTTGACCATTTGCCTGCTCACTTACCACATCATCGGCAAGGCCTCGGCGCTCGGGTATTTCCCCGCTTACACTTGGCCTGACCTGCTGGTGCTCTTCGCCTGGTCTTTTGCCCTGGTCCTTGTGGCGACACTGTTTAGGGAGGGCAGGCCCGTGTTTCTCTGCGCCGGCCTCATCGCCCCGGCGCTTTCCCTCTTGTGGGCGGTGTTCTTGCCCCTGAAGCAAGTGTCACCCCAGGATTTCTTCTACAATCCGCTGATGGGGCCGCACGTGGTCATTTCTATTCTTGGCTACGCGGCGCTCTGCCTCGCTTTCTTCGCGGGGCTCTTCTACTTCATTCTGGAAAGAGGATTGAAGGGAAAGCGCGACGGCATGCTGGCCGTGTTGCCTTCGCTGGAAGAACTGGATCGCTTTTTCTATCGTGCCGCCGGTCTTGGTTTCATATTCCTGACCCTGGGGATAATGCACGGTGTTTTCTTCTTGCACCGCCTCACGGGCAATTGGTGGTCGTGGGACGCCAAGGTGGTCCTGACCACGGTGACTTGGCTGGTCTACGCGGTGCTTATACATAACAGGGCGTTTATCGGCTGGCGCGGCAAGCGGGCGATGCTGCTGTCTCTCCTGGGGGTGTTGCTGATCCTGGCCACGTTCATCGGCGTGAACCTGCTCTTTCCCGGTCATGGGGAGTCATTGCTTGGACAATGATAGGAAGTCGGAAGCGGGAAGTCGGAAGTCGGATTCCGATTTCCGACCTCCGACCTCGGACTTCCACTTCTTAGCAATATGAAGAACTTACACTACATCGGCATAACCCATAAAGACGTCCCCATAGAGGTGCGGGAGCGTTTCGGCTTGTCCGCTTCGCAGGTGAGCTCACTTTTGCGCCGGCTGAAGAGAAGTGCGGCTTTGCACGAGATATGCCTGCTTTCAACCTGCAATCGCTTCGAGTGCTATTACAGTACCACGGTGCCGAAACAGGCGTTGAAGGAGCTTCACGCTGTCTTTTCCAAGGTTAGCGGTGTCGCCCTGAAGAGGTTGCCGCGCCTGGCCAAGCGATTGCAGGGAGAAGAGCCTGTCAGCCATCTCTTTCGGGTCGCCGCCGGGTGCGATTCTATGGTCGTAGGTGAGCCGCAGATACTTGGGCAAGTAAAGGAGGCATATGGCCTGGCGGATAAGGCGGGGACGCTGGGACCGCTGTTGCGGGTGCTTTTCGAGTGTTCCTTCCGCGCCGGAAAGAAGACTCGGACAGAGACAGCCATCGGCGAGAAGCCCGTTTCGGTGGTTTGCGTGGCCGTTGAGCTCGCCCGCCGCATCTTTGGCGAGATGCATGAGGCGTGCCTGTTGGTGGTCGGGGCAGGAGACACCGCGCTGGAGACGCTGGACCGTCTGCGTCGCGAGGGTGTACGGAGTATTACCGTGGCCAACCGGACACTTAGCCGCGCCCGTGCCCTGGCGAAGAAGGTGAGAGGAAGCGCGGTCGCTTTCAACAAGGTGGGAGCCGCCCTGGCCAAGGCCGACGTGGTTATCACTTCTACCTCGTCGCCACACCCCGTATTCAGGCGCAAGCTGGTGAGCGAGGCGATGAAAGAGCGGAAGGGCAAGCCGCTTTTCATCATCGACATCGCCGTGCCGCGGGACGTAGAGCCGCAGGCGGGAGAACTGGAGGGAGTGTTTCTCTACAATATTGACGATTTGAAGGGACAGGCGGAGAGTAATCGGCAGGAGAGGACGGAGGCCGTGGCCGAGGCCGAGGGGATCATCCACGCGGAACTTGCCGCCTTCAAGCGCTGGGTTGCCTCGCGGCAGGTGGCGCCGAGCATTATAAGACTGCGCGCGAAACTGATGGCGATGGGAGACGAAGAGTTGAAGGATTACTTCGGGGTGATAGGGGACGAGAAGGAGCGCAAGAGGATTCGCGAATACACCCGCCGCCTTATAGAACGTCTTCTGCACGAGCCAAGCGTGGCCTTGAAGAAGATGGGGAACAAGCAGGGCGGGTTGCAGGAAGTAGAGGCGGTGAGGAAGTTGTTTGGGTTGGATGATTGATTCGTCGCTCGTCTATGGTCTATCGTCGATCGGAAGCATCCGGTGGGGGTACGATAGACGATAGCCGATCACCGATAGACGATTTGCTGATATGCGAAAGATCACAATAGGCACCAGAGGAAGCAAGCTCGCCCTCGTCCAGGCAGAACTGGTGGCGGATAAGCTGAAGGAATTGGACGAAGAGACGGAAGTAACGCTCAAGGTGATCAAGACTTCGGGTGACAAGTTCACTGACCGTCCCCTTTCAGAGGTGGTCCTGCAGCAAGACGAGCGACAAGCGACGCCTGTCCGCCATAGCCTTGGCGACGGCGGAAGCGACAAGCGACAGCTT
>CBDVCL010000459.1:0-2399 GCA_965372475.1 uncultured bacterium
GTTTCTTTGAGCTGGCGGGTAATTCCAGGTTGCTGGTGACGAGTGGGTTGGGGGCGTTGGGGACGCGTGCGAGGCTGTTTTGTCGCCCTGAAGTGGTTGTCTTGGAGATATATTGAACGGCTTTAACCACCAAGGCACCAAGACACCAAGAGCATTAGGATTTCTTTCTTCTTTGATAACGGCGAGCTACGCTCTTCGCTAATAGGGGAGCATTCTTGGTCTTGCAGGAGTATTTGAAGGCGGAGCGAGGCACCAAGTTTTAGAGGAGGCACCAAGGGAACGAATTCAAGACAGTATTGATGTAAACCTTGGTGTCTCTGCCCGTTCTTGGTGCCGTCCGTCTCACCTTGCAGTGAACCGCCTAAGACCAACAAGTGCTCCCCCGTGAACGAGGAGAATCCGTGGTCTTATCCAAGAAAGGGGGCCTTCCTGATATTCTTGGTGCCTTGGTGTCTTGGTGGTGAGAGTCCCTACGGCTTGGGTACGCCGTAAAGCCGCCCCGGATGGTAATGCGTCAGGTCGGTATTACCTACCAAGCCCGAGGTGAGGTCGTCAAACCACATCGCCTTGGCGAAGGGCTCGCGCTGCTTGAGGCGGTAGGTCATGTCCAGCATCTGGATACGCATCGCCTTGAGCCCCTGCGTTTTTAGCAGGTCGCGGTAGGACTCTAGGTCATCGCGCGCGAGAAAACGCATGAAATCGTCGGCGGTGAGGCCGGAGATGGTCACCGCATAGCTTTCGTTCTTGGTGAGACGGAAGACGCGCCTTTGCTCGGGTTCCTTGTCCCTGTCTTCCTCGGACATCTGCACCAACCCCTCCGTTATTTCTTTCGTCAGGACATACTCGCGATGGCGCTCGTGCGCCATGCGCGCGTCTCGCGAATTCGGGATGAGGGGGTTATGCTCGCGCGCGGCGATTAGCACCCTGCCGCCAGGCAGGTAATTGAAGTTCTCGGCGGTCCAGCTTCCCTCGACGCAGGCCTTGCGGTCGGTGGCAACGCGCTTCTTGATGATGTCTTGCACCCGGGCGGGGATAAGGCCGTCCTTCTCAAGCTTGGTGATGCAGTTGTCCCAGGGCCCGGTGACGCCCCTGTCCTCAAGATATACCATGATGGGCAATGATAGCATTAATTCAGATGCGATGTCAATTAGGAGGCGGGAAGCGGCAAGCGGGAAAACAAGGAAGCAATTGACGCTAAGGGGCACGGGTGATAGAATCCGTTAATCATGTTTCGAATGTCAAGACAGGCGAGAGGGTTGATCCCGTGGCTGGTGTTCGGGCTGGGCGTCTTCGCGCTCTTTCTCTTCACGCTTTGCGCTACCTTCAACATAAACGATAGCGGCGAGACGATCGCTATCTCCTACCGCCTGGCGATCGGCCACTCGCCGGGCTATCCCCTGCACACCGTAGCCGGGAGGATGTTCTGCCTGCTGCCCTTCGGCAGTATGGCCTACCGCGTTACGCTGCTCTCGTCGCTCTTCTCAACGCTGGCGGTGCTGCTACTGGCGCGCTTCTTCTTTCACCTGTACCGCGACCTTGGCAGGACAGCGGTGGGGATACCGGCGGGGGGGGAAGGCGTGGCGCCGGGGAACGGGCTGGGCAAGAGGGCCCTGCTGGCATGGGTCTTTGCTTCAACGTTGATGTTCTGTTTCACCGAGACCTTCTGGTTCCAGGCGGGCGGCGCCAAGGGCGGCATCTATGCGCTTAACAGCTTCTTCCTCTCGGCGATCACCTTATGCCTGTACCGCTGGTGGCGAGGAGGCGAACTGGGAAGGGAGGGCGATCGCGGGGGCGCTTCTCGAAGCGCCCCTACGGAGGAGAAATACCTGCTGGTATTTATGTTTTTATTTGGTCTGGCCGTGAGCCATCATTGGCAGGCCCTGACCTTTGTCCCCGCCTACCTTGCCTTTCTCCTGCCCCGGTACTATCGCATGGCACTGCGCAGGCCCGCGATGCTCTTGCGGCACGCGTCATGTGCCGTGCTCGGCTTGATGCCGCTGTTGTACCTTCCCCTGCGCGCCCAGCACAAGATGTTCCTGAACTGGGGCGAGCCGAATACCTGGACGAAGTTCCTCTGGGTCCTGAAGCGTGAAGGTTATCGCAACCTCGGCGCCAAGCACGGGGGCGAGCTCTGGGGCAGGAACTGGGACAGGTTCATCAAGGTGTTCTACGAGCAGTTCCAGGACCCCGCGCACCATCCTTTGCTCAGCGGGTTGCTCTTCACCTTCATGCTGGGGGTGGGGGTCGTGGGCCTCTATTTCCTCTTCCGGCGCCTCAGGGTCCTCGCGCTCTATTCAGTCTTGCTCAGCGGCTTGCTGCTGGGCGGGGTGATCTTGTACGCGAACCCCAATCCCGGCTACGAATGGGTGCTGGATAACTTCTTCAGTGCTTTCTATTTC
>CBDVCL010000460.1:0-2387 GCA_965372475.1 uncultured bacterium
GCCCTTCGATGCGCTGTCGCTTTCTCAGGGTAGACTCCGCGAGTCGAAGGGTTGCTCGTTACGAGCCGCGAGACGCCAATGAAGCTATTCTCCAGAAGAAAACCCGTTGTGCCGTTGCGCGGCGTACACCTTGACCTGAAGGGCATGCCGCCGACGCCGAAGCGCCTGCTTGAGCTGCTCGGCCTCTACGCCGCACTGGGTCTCAACGTCGTCCTCATCGAATGGGAGGACACCTTCCCCTGGGCGCGTTACCCCGAGCTCAGGTCGCCCACCGCTTACAGCCGCGCGCATCTCAAGACGTTCCTGCGGCGGGCAGACAAGCTCGGCTTGACCCTGATCCCCCTGGTGCAGTGCCTCGGTCACATGGAGAACGTGCTCAGGCACTCTCGTTTTGCGCCGCTGCGCGAGAACCCGGACGACGTGAGCGAGCTCTGCCCCTCGAAACCAGGCAGCGCTCACCTGGTGATATCGCTCATCGACGACGTGCTCACACTGATGAACCCCGCCTGGTTCCATCTCGGCGGCGACGAGGCCTGGCACATGGCCTCCTGCCCCCGCTGCAAAAAAGCGGTGAAAACGAAAGGCAAAGACCGGCTCTACCTCCAACACATCACCCCCATTCTCGAACACCTCAACGCCAGGGGCATCCGCCCTGTCCTCTGGGACGACATGATGAGAAAATGGCCGGCGTCCCGCCTCAAGGCTCTGGGACGCCGCGCCGATTTGATGGCCTGGAGTTACGACGCCAACCCGGTGAAGACCTGGCGCGACTGGTTCAGCGAGAAGCACCTGGCGCGTTATCGCCGCCTCGGCGTCAACGCCTGGGCCGGCTCCTGTTACAAGGGAGCGGACGGCCCGCACGCGGACGTGCCCAAAACGGATACGCGCGCGGCAAACAACCTCGCCTGGGCTCGCCTTTGCCGCAAGCACAGGCTCATCGGCCAGGTCGCCACGGGCTGGAGCCGCTATAATACTTTCGCCTCGCCGTGCGAAAGCATCGAGGTCTCGCTTGACTCCCTCGTGCTCGCCGCAGCAACGATGTGGGACGGTACGCTTCCCGGCGACCCCGGCAAGGCGGCGCAAGGCTGGCTCAAGCATTATAAGGGAGGGCGGGAGCTGCGCCGCTTCAAGAACTGCATAGCCGCCGCCCGGGCGCTGAGCGAATGGCGCAAGGGACCGATCCACCGCATGCTGGACCATGCGCCGCGCTCTGCCCGGCTCTGCGGCGAGCCGGAGAGGACAAACCCCGCCTGGGTAAAGCGCTTCCAACAAGGAATAGAGACGGAGTTCAAGCGAGGTCACGGCCTGGCTAACGCTTTCGTCTGCGCCCACCAGGGATGCGTGCCGGACCGCTGGTTGAAACTCTACGTGAAGTCGCGGCTGATGCCGTTTCAGAGAGCGTATGATCTGCTGGCGCAGTCTGTCGCTCGTCGCTAGTCGCTGGTCGCTCGTCGAAAGCAAATACACATCACTGTTCAAGAACACCAACAGGGGGAATCTGTTATAATCGAAAGAAATAGACTTTCCCGCCCAGTTGCAGGTATCATCTCAAGAGGGTGAGTCTATGATAATCTGAGTGATCTGTGGATAACAAAATGGAAGGATATAAACAGCAGTTTATCGAATTTCTCGCGCAGAGCGGCGCGCTGGAGGGTGAGCGCAAGCTGAAGAGCGGCAGGCTTTCGCCCTACTTCATCAACTCGGGCCGTTTCAACGACGGTGAGTCGCTCACCAGGCTAGGCGAAGCATACGCTGCGGCGATCACCGCCGGCTTCAAGCAAGACGACTACGACGTCATCTTCGGCCCCGCCTACAAGGGCATCACCTTGGCAAGCGAGACGGCGGGAGCGCTCTTCAGGAAGCACGGCATCAAGAAGCTCCTCAGCTTCAACCGCAAGGAGGCCAAGGGCCACGCTGACAAGGGCATCCTCGTTGGGCACAACATCCAGGACGGCGACAGGGTGCTGATCGTAGATGACGTCTTCACCACGGGCGGCACCAAGTACGAGATGCTCGAATTGCTCGCGTCCGTCGCGCCAAAGGCGAAGGTGGTCGGCCTCCTCATCTGCGTCGACCGCATGGAGACGGGTGCGGACGGCGAGGACGCCATCGGCGTCTTCAGCGAGAAGAGCGGCGTGCCGGTCTCATCAATCGTCAGCGTGCGCGAGATAGTGGCACACCTGCACAACAGGAAAGTTGACGGCAAGGTTTACATAGACGATGAGTTGAAGGGGAAGATTGAGGGGTATCTGAAGGAATACGGGGTGAATAGAGAGTAGCTAGTAGCTGGGAGCTAGTAGTTAGGGGCTTCTCTTCTTTCCCCCTAGCTACTAACCCTTCGACTCGCGGAGTCTACCCTGAGAAAGCGACAGCGCATCGAAGGGCTC
>CBDVCL010000461.1:0-2385 GCA_965372475.1 uncultured bacterium
GTTGGCAGACATGGGGGCTGTTTAATATTAAGGAGACTCGAACTCGGGAGGGAGTGTGAGGGAGGATACTCCCTCACGATAAGGTTTCTCTGAATAATATATGGTGGTGAGAAACCTTGAGACCGCTAAGCGCGGTCTTAGAGGGGGCAACCCGCCGTCGCCAAGGGTCTTCGCCCCTGAGGGGCTCTGCGCCGAAGGGCTAATGGCGGGCAGGCAGCGAGCCGTCTATGGGCTTGCGCCGCGGGACGTCGCAAAGTACGAGGATTATTCATGGCGACGGTCGGCGTGATAACGCGGACACAATCATCCCCCGCGGGGAGCGAAGCGACGGTTGGAGTCTCGTCGGCCCCGCCAGCCCCCACGTCTGCCCCCATTCCTGTCTTCCGACAGGAAGACATGGGGGCGCGGGGGCGCTCGATTGTTCTATTGCTCTTCTATTCTCAGTGTCCACGGCCCGGAAGCTTTGTTTCCGGGCCTTTTCTCTTATCATAGGGGCCGGGATTTCGCCGCTTTACATCCGATTCAGTCCTGTGATAGACTTGTTTGTCGTTTTGACCTGCTTCGTATTTCTTCGTGAGCTTCGTGGCTAGAGGATGATATGGAAAACGAGACGGAACAGCAGAGAGGATTTTTCCTCAGCCTGGAGGGCGGCGACGGTTGCGGCAAGAGCACCCAGATGAAGCTCCTGGGGAAGTATCTTAAAAGGCAGAAGCTGGCACACGTGCTGACTGCGGAACCGGGCGGGACCAGGCTGGGCGCTGCTCTGGCCCGCCTGTTGCTCGACCCCAGCCGCGGACGCATGTCGGCAAAAGCGGAGCTTTTCCTCTACCTGGCGGACCGCGCCCAGCACGTGGCGGAGGTGATCACCCCGGCTTTATGCGCGGGCAAGGCCGTGGTGGCTTCGCGTTACATTGACGCTACCGTGGCCTACCAGGCCTATGGGCGGGGTCTGCCCCTGAGCGCAGTGATGAGCGCCAACGAGCTCGCCGGCGGAGGGCTTGAGCCGGACTTGACCGTCTTGCTTGATATCCCTCCGCAGCAGGGATTGAAAAGGTTGAAGGGAAAAGGGGATCGCCTGGAGAGGGAGAAGCTGGACTTCCATCAACGCGTAGGCGAGGGATACAAGATGCTGGCCAAGGCCGAGCCGGGGCGTATCAAGGTCGTTGACGCGGCTTTGCCCGTTGCCAAAGTGCATGCGGAGATCGTGGAGTTGCTGGAGGACAAGCTGGAAACAGGAAATCGGAGGTCGGAGGTCGGAGGTCGGAAACTTGGACTATAGGGTTATCCGACTTCCGAATTCGGACTTCCGACTTCCCCTAAGATAGGATTATTACGATGTCCGTGAAGATTGCAAAAGTATTCGAGGGCATCAAGGGGCAGGAGCGGGTATGCCGTAACCTAACCGTTGACCTGCGTGCCGGGCAGAGCGATAGGAGCTACCTCTTTTACGGGCCGCGCGGCGTTGGCAAGACGATGGTAGCCATGGCGCTGGCCAAGGCGCGGGCGTGCCGGCGCGGCGGCTGCGGCGAGTGTGAGGACTGCCGGCGGGCGGAGGAACGGGCGAGGAAAGGGGTCCACTACGGGATCTTTATCTTGAGTCCGAAGAAGGTACAGACAACGGTCGACCAGGTGAGGGAGGTGCTGAGCAGGGCCCGCTTTCGGGCCGGGGAGGAGGGAGGCAGGACCTATATCGTGGACAACGCGGAATCGCTCAACGCCGATGCGGCCAACATCCTGCTCAAGCTGGTGGAGGAGCCGCCGCCGAGGACGGCCTTCGTGTTCGTGACCGCTAACCGCGAGGGAATGCTGCCCACTTTGCGTTCTCGCTGCCGGGAGATCGGTTTCCAGAACCTGCCGCCTTCGGTATTACAGGAGCTCTTAGTAAAAGAGGGAAGGTTAAGCCCGGCCGAGGCCCGGTTGGAAGGGGCCTTGCTCGAGGGCGGCTTTCCTGCGGGGGCGCAAAGGGTTGAGTTGATGCCCCTGCGCGAGGAAGTCTTGGCGGCCATGCGCCTGGCGGCGCGAGGCGGAGTGAAGGGCCTGATACAGGCCGCGGCTGATATGGCGGAAGGCGGCCGGGAAAGCGCCCGTCAGCGCCTGCACCTCCTCTACCTGTGGTTTCGCGACCTGCTGGTGATCAAGCACCTGCCTGATGGTGAAATGTTTAATGTGGACAGGCGGGAAGAGCTGGCGCGTGAAACGCGAGAATTTAGCGAGCATGAATGTGTGCGTGTTCTTGCCGTCTTGGAGAAGAGCAAGACGGACCTGGAAGCTAATGCGAATCAGAAGCTGGTGTTCGAAGTGATGTTAGGTAAGATCGCCAAGCAAGGGGAGGAAGTTAAGAAGTAAAAAGGAAAAAGTAAAAAGGAAAAAAGAAAAAGTCGAAGA
>CBDVCL010000462.1:0-2381 GCA_965372475.1 uncultured bacterium
ACGCCGTGAAGGAGCTGAAGACGGTGCCGAAGGAGCGTTACGAGGAGGCGAAGGTGTTCTTTGGCCAGTGAAACGCGGAGGACGCTGAACGGTCGCTGATGCGACCGCGCGGAGAACGCGGAGATAGGTTCTTTCCGCGCTTCCGCGAGGATTCCGCGCTTTCTGCGAAAAGTGTCAGACCCCGGGGCTATACTAACAACAAGAGAAAGGTAACGAAATGCACGGAGCGATTACAATCAATTTGGTTCATGCCGATCACACCTGGCTATGGGTGATCCTGGCGATTTCGGTGGTCGGTTTGCTCTACAGCATCTACCTGATGTTCGAGATCCTGCGCGCTGATAAGGGCACCGCCAAGATGCAGGAGATAGCGAAAGCGATCCAGGAGGGGGCCAATGCCTATCTCAGCCGCCAGTTCCGTACGGTCATATTTCTGGTCATGGTGCTGGCGATCGGCTTGTTCTTCCTTGTCCCCGAGGGCATTGACGCCAAGGTGAGATGGGGCAGGCCCCTGGCTTTCCTGCTGGGTTGTTTCTTCTCTGGGCTGACGGGCTTTACTGGCATGAGCATGGCCGTGCGCGGCAACGTGCGCGTGGCGCAAGCCGCCCGCACATCACTTAAGGACTCGCTGACCCTGGCCTTTCGCACTGGCACTATCCCCGGCATGGTCGTCGTGGGCCTGGGCTTGCTGGGGGCCACGGCGATATTCATGATCTACGAGGGCAAGGCCCCCGAGGTCTTGCTGGGCTTCGGCTTCGGCGGCTGCCTGCTGGCGCTCTTCATGCGCGTGGGCGGCGGCATCTTCACCAAGGCCGCGGACGTCGGCGCCGACCTGGTGGGCAAAGTAGAGAAGAACATCCCCGAGGACGACCCGCGCAACGCCGCCACCATCGCCGACAATGTTGGCGATAACGTAGGCGACTGCGCCGGCATGGCGGCCGATATATTTGAGTCCTACGAGGTCACCCTGGTCGCGGCGATGATCCTGGGCGCCGCTTCTTTTGGCGCGGTCGGCGTGCTCTTCCCGCTCATCGTGCGTGCCATAGGCGTGATCACTTCGATCGTCGGCACCTACATGGTGCGCGCCAAGAGCGAGACCGAGCACGCGATGCGGCCGATCCAGAGGGGGTTCTTCTGGTCCTCGGTGCTGTCCGTGATCGGCTTCGCCATCATCGCTTACTACTACGTTCCCGGGCGCTATCTGATTGACCACCCTGGCGCTACTGAGAAGCTGGGGCAGGGCATCGGCCTGAAGTTCTTCCTCGCCACTTTCTTCGGCATCATCCTTGCTCTGATCATTTCCTGGCTCACCGAGCACTATACCTCTACGGAGCGCGCGCCCGTCAAGGGCATCGCCAAGGCGACGCGGGCGGGACCGGCCACGACGATCCTGGAGGGTTTTGCCGTAGGCCTGGAGAGCACGGTCTGGGCTGTCTTTGTCATTGCCGCTTCCATCTTCGTCTCGATGATCATATTTGGCGGCGACCCCAAGGGCGCGCTCTACGGTATAGCGCTGTGTGGCATGGGTATGCTGACCTGCACGGGCGTGATCGTGGCGGAGGACTCCTTCGGGCCCGTGGCCGATAACGCCAACGGCATCGGCGAGATGGCCGGGCTCGATAAGAAAGCGCGAAAGATAATGGACCAGCTCGATGCCGTGGGCAATTCCACCAAGGCCATCACCAAGGGTTTTGCCATCGCTTCAGCCGTTTTGGCCGCGGTGTCGTTGTTCGGGTCTTTCCGCGAGGTGATCTTCGCCAAGTCGGGCATAGACATTGTTCTCAACGTGGCCGACCCGCGTGTCTTCGTCGGCCTCTTGATAGGCGGTGCCGTGCCCTTCCTTTTCAGTTCCCTCTTGATCCGCGCCGTGAGCCGCACCGCCTTCAAGGTCGTGGAGGAGGTGCGCCGCCAGTTCAGGGAGATCAAGGGACTGATGAGCGGCAAGGTCAAGCCGGAGTACGCGCGCGTGGTCGACATCTGCACCCGGGACTCCCTCAAGGAACTGATCGGGCCGGGACTGCTCGCGGTATTGACGCCGATCATCGTTGGTTTCGCCCTCAAGGCGGAAGCGCTGGGCGGCTTCCTCGCGGGTATCATCCTCACGGGGCAGTTGATGGCGGTGATGTTCTCGAATGCGGGCGGCGCCTGGGACAACGCCAAGAAGACGATAGAGGACGGGCGCTATGGCGGCAAAGGTTCACCCGCGCACGAGGCGAGCATCATCGGCGATACCGTCGGCGACCCATTCAAGGACACCGCCGGTCCTGCGATCAACCCACTGATAAAGGTGATGAACCTGGTGGCTCTGCTCATTGCGCCGATGCTGGTGATAGGGGGTGACCTGAGGCCGCCACTGAGCACCATGGGGATCATCGGCATCG
>CBDVCL010000463.1:0-2370 GCA_965372475.1 uncultured bacterium
GCTGAGAGGAAGTATGGATGGATCGATGCACGAGCAAACTGGCGGGCGATCGACTATCGACGATCGACTATCGACGAAATGGCGCTCTCGCATAATCTGCCTCGCCATCTTCCTCGCCTCCTTTGCCATCTACCTGAAATCCCTGCCGCCGACCTTCTACCTCGATGACAGCCCTGAGACGGTGACCGCCGCCGTGACCCTGGGCATTGCTCATCCCCCGGGTTATCCTCTTTATACCCTCTTGAGCAGGTTCTGGCTTCTGCTGGCGCCGGGAACGGTAGCCCTTTGTCTCAATTTCCTTTCCGCCCTGCTTGTCGCCGCGGCGGCGGCAGTGCTCTTCATCGCCCTGCGCCGCCTCGCCTCGGAAATACCCGCCCAGGCGGCGGACCTGGTGGCCTGCCTTCCCGTGCTCTTTTTCATCCAGGGGAACCACATCTGGGCGCAGGCAGGGTCGGCCAAGGGCGGGTACTATGGTCTGAACCTGCTCTTTGTCTCGCTGTTGCTTCTCGCGCTCGTGGGCGGGGGAAGGCGCCGCAGGGCATCTTCGTTACTTCTCGGCTTGTTGCTGGGGCTATTCGTGGCGCATCACTGGATGAGCGCGTTCGTGTTTGGTCTATTTCTCCTGGCGAGTTACGGGGTAAACTGGAAGAAATGGCCGCCGAAACCGTTCTGGCAGATCTGGTATTGGTTCGCCCCGGAATCTTACAAGCTTGTTATCTACCGTGCTACTGCCTTCCTGCTCGGTTGTTCGCTCTACCTCTACCACCCCCTGCGCGCCGTGCGCAAGCCGCTCTTGAATTGGGAGGACCCGAGTACCTGGGAGAACTTCCGCTGGGCCTTCCTGCGGCGCGGCTACATGGGAGGGGAAGTGGCTGCCTCCGCCGCTGTGGTGGGCAGGCAGTTGTGGCACAGCCTGGGTAATTTCGGGCGCGAATTCGGCTGGCCCCTCTTTCCCTTCCTGCTCGTCGCTTTGCTTGCCGGCATCTGGGAGCTGAGAGGGCGGCGCAGGCTGCTCGCCTTTCTCCTCGCCTGCTCGCTCGGTTTGCCCCTGGTCTTGTCCTTCTACTTGAACCTGCCGCTCGACCGCTACTACCTGATAGACGGTTACATGCTGACAGCTTATGTCACCTTCATGGCCCTGGTTTGCGCCGGCTTCTGCTACTGCTGGCGGCGCTGGCCCGGCCGGGCACGGGCCTGGGGCCCTCCCCTGGCGCTGGCGGCCGTTGTCATCCTGCTGGTGCGGCTGGGAGGCGAGTTCCCGCGCCATGACAGGCGTGGTTGCTCTCTCGCCTACGACTACGGTCTCAACGTGCTCGATTCACTGCCGCCGAACGCCGTGCTCTTTGCTCGCGGCGATGCCGCGGTTTTTCCCCTCTGGTATTTCCAGTACGTGGAGGAGAGACGCATGGACGTGGCCGTGATCGGCGTGGACGGCCTGCCCATGGAATGGGTGCGGCGGAACCTTGCCCGCCTCTACCCCTGGCTCAGCGTGCCGGGGTTGCGCAAGAAGGGGCGCTGGGGCAACGAGATGCTGCCGCGGCTGATGGCAGGCCTGGTGCAGCTGACCGAGGGGAGCTACCCGCTCTACACCAACTACAATAAGCTGGGAGAATATTTCCCCCGCGGCTACCGACTGGTCCCCGGGGGCGTAGTGCATCGCCTGGAGAGAGTGGGGAGCGGGGCATACCCGGCAGCGGATCTCGCCGAGAGGTGGCGGGGATACTTCCTGCGCGGTATCATTGATGGCCGCGCCTTGCGGGCGGCCCGGCCCGAGGCCCGCACCATGAGGGATTACAGCATCATGCTCAACAGCACGGGCGTGTTCTACGAGGACCGCGGCGACGAGATGGTGCCGCGCCAGGAGGGGCAGAGGGAGCTGTACGCCGCGAGCCTCTACTGGTTTCGCCAGGCCCTGTCCCTGTCGCCGGCGGACAAGGAGTTCACCTATAATGTCGGCAATGGCTACTATCACATGGGTGAGCTGGTACGGGCGATCAGGTACTATCGGCGCTCGCTGGCGATAGACCCCGACTATATCTCGGCCCGCCTAAACCTGGCGGTGGCCTACTACAACCTGGGTGACTACAGCGCGGCAAGGCGCGAGGCCGCGTTAGTGCTAGAGCAGGAGCCCGAGAACGAGAAGGCGCGGTTCATCTTGAAAGCGCTGGGGGGGGGTAGACGGAAGTCGGAGCCACGCCTCTAGACCCTACAACTGTAAGACTATACAACCGTACAACCCATTCATCCTTTGGGCTCTTCTTTTCCCCTATTAATTATTGTTAACGCACCACCAATATGATATACTTCAGCTTGGATAAGGGAACTTCTATATATATGCTAAGGACTAAAGTGTATCGGTTTACACTTCTC
>CBDVCL010000464.1:0-2360 GCA_965372475.1 uncultured bacterium
GATCCTTCAGCTTCTCTATTTTCTGCCGCAACGTCTCGTTTGTGAGCACGATGGCGTATGTTAGCAAAAGGGGCGGCGCTATGCAATAGCTATAAAGGTAGTGGCTTACTTCGCCCGCCGAGGTCGCAGAGTTGTCGCAGCGCGCGCAGAGGAACTAGCGGAAGACATCCTCGGCGTACTCTGCGAAGATAGGACATCAACGTGCCACGTACCTCTTTCCCTCCTCAGCGAAACACCCATGTCCTGCTGCTTTCCTTTACCCGTTGCGCTCAAGGCGCCGTAGGAAAGAGTTGACTTTAGCACCTTTGATGTTAGAATGAATCACCGCTCAACGTATCAGGAACGGGGTTTATAGAGTGCTTGCCGATAAAGATGAAAAGCTGAAGTCAGCCTACCTTGATTACCTGCGTTACCAACGCAATTACAGCCCCCACACCATCATAAACTATGAGAAAGACCTTCGCTACTTCTTCGAGTTCTTGGCCTCGCGCGGCCAGGGCCTGTCGGCGGTGGACCGCGGCGTGCTGCAGGCCTACGCCGAATATTACCATGCCAAGAAGCGTTACCGCCGCGGCAAGAACGAGAAAGAAGAAAGAGAATATGAACCGTCCTCGATCGCGCGCGGCCTCGTCGCGCTGCGGGGGTTTCTTAAGTACCTGAGCCGGGAGAGCCAGATCGAGCAGGACTTTTCAGGCTGCCTTGAGACGCCGAAGCTGAAGAAACATTTGCCCCAGGTATTCACGCTGGAAGAGGCGAAGGCGATAATGCATGCCCCCGGCGAAGCCGAGCCGTCCGGCTCGCGAGACCGCCTTCTTCTCTGTCTCCTTTACTCCACCGGCATACGCGTCTCCGAGCTCGTTAATATCCGCGTCAGGGACATAGACCTTACCAACCGTACCATACGCATATTCGGAAAACGGCGCAAGGAACGCATCCTGCCATTCAACCAGACCACGCGTGACATGCTGCATGACTTCCTCAGGGCCCAACGCCACCGCAACGATGACTATCTCTTCAAGAGCAAGAAGAGCCGCAGGATAAGCGACCGTCACGTGCGTCGCTTGATGGTTCGTTACGCGCGCCAAGTGGGGATATTGAAACAGGCCTCCCCCCATATACTCCGGCACTCTTTTGCCACACATCTGTTCGAAGCAGGGATGGACCTGCGCACTATCCAGGAGCTCCTCGGCCACGAGGATATCTCCACCACCCAGATATACACCGAGGTATCAGCTAAGCGTAAGCAAACGGAGTATGACAAGTACCACCCGGTGCAATGGGTCCAGCCTTACGTTGAGAAGAAGGGGCCGCGCCGCCGTCGGCAGAAGTGGATAGTCAAGGAGTGACTACTCGCCACATGATACTGTCTGAAAACCATTAACCACCAAGGCACCAAGACACCAAGGAATGCTAACGCACCTTGGATTTGGATAACGCCAGGGGATATTCTGCGGTGGCGGGAGAGCATTCTTGGCCTTGGACGGATACTTGAAGGTGGAGCGTTCGGCATCCGCCGTCGCCAACCTACTTCGCCCCCGCGTCTGCCCCCGTTTCTGCCTTTCGGCAGAAAGGCACGGGGGCGCGGGGGCTACGAAGGTCAGGAGGCTATGGCGGACAGGCGCCGGCACGAGAGACACCAAGGGACTATGCTTGTCCTGGGTGCCTCGAATAGGAAGCCTTCTTGGTGCCGCACGTTGGAATGAGAGCACGGCTTTCAAGACCAACAAGTGCTCCCCTGCGAGCGAAGAGATAAGGTTGCTGTTATCCAAGAAGAGGTGCGTCCTCTTTCTTGGTGCCTTGGTGTCTTGGTGGTGAAGAGGACTTTTCCGACACTATGCACAGAGTTGAATCGCCGCAAGCACACACGCCAGGACAAGAAGAGAAGTAGAGATGAGTTTGAGCGAGCGGTAGAGGCGCCGGTTGCCGGCGTATTTGAGCTTGCTTAGGTTGTCCTCCGCGAGGTCTTCCACGGGTGAAATCAGGGCCAGCAGACTGGTCAGCCGCCGCATCGGTCCCAGCGTCGCCCAGCACTCGACAATACCCGCAAGCAATATGCTCAGGCCTGCCAGCAAGCCCTTCCTTCCGGCCCAGAGGGGATTACCGAAGGCCAGCAAGACCACGCCCAGGAACAGGCATGTCTTGAGCAGGCCGAGCACCTGCCGGCCGTTATCGCCCTGCGCGGAGCGCGGCGGCGCTTGTCGGGGTGCGCCAACGGCCAGCAGGTGAAACAGGTTGAGGGCGGCAAGCAGGAGAAGCAGGCTATAGGTCAAGAAGTCCGCGTGTGGCAGGGGCCACGACATCAGTATTCCCTTTCTCCAACGTAGATGATCTTCTCGCCGTCCTCTGACCAAGCGAGGCGG
>CBDVCL010000465.1:0-2350 GCA_965372475.1 uncultured bacterium
TGGACAGAACAAAGTACCTGAAAAACGCCAAGCGCGTGGTGGTCAAGGTGGGCACGAGCCTGCTTCTCGCCCAGGACCGCAAGAAGGAACGGGAGTACTTCGACAAGATGCTCGCGGCGATAAACGAACTGCGCGGCCGCGGCATCCAGGTATTCCTCGTTTCCTCAGGCGCCATCGGCATGGGCATGCGCGCGCTGGGTATAAAGAAGCGCCCCCAGGATATTTCCAAGCAGCAGGCCCTGGCCGCGGTGGGGCAGAACCGTCTGATGGTCGCATACCAAGAGGCGGGTGAGAAGTATCTGATTCAGGTCAGCCAGGTACTGTTGACTTACGATGACATTATCAACAGGAAGCGTTTCACTAACGCTCAGAAGGCGCTGGAGAGACTGCTGCAATACGGTGCCCTGCCGGTGATAAACGAGAACGATACCGTGTCGATAGACGAGGTGAGGGCGGGAGACAACGACCGCCTTTCCGCGCTGGTAGCCAACATGGTCAGGGCGGATGCGCTGATCATCCTTTCCGATGTCGAGGGATACCAGGAGCGAGGCGCCTCGGGCGCGGTCAAGGTGGTGCCCTGGGTGGAGAAGGTCGATGGGAAGCTGAGGCGCATGGCTCGCGGCAAGGGGAGCGAGACAGCGACAGGAGGCATGAGCGCCAAGATAGAGGCGATGCAGATCGCCACGCTCGGCGGCGTTGCCTCCGTGATCGCGGCAGGCAAGGACCCTGCCGTGCTGGTGCGGGTGATAGACGGGGAGAAGACAGGCACTTTCTTCAAGCCAGGCAAGCGCGTAGAGGGGCGCAAGCATTGGATCGCCTATGCCCTGTCGGCACGCGGCGAGATCGGCGTGGACGACGGCGCGCGCCGCGCGATGCTCGACGGCGGCAAGAGCCTGCTGCCTTCAGGGGTGGCGAGGGTGAGCGGCCAGTTCGGAGAGCGTGACGCCGTTTCCGTCCTCGATAGCGACGAGAAGGAGATAGCCCGGGGCCTGGTGAAATACGGCGCCAACGAACTGCGCAAGATAATGGGAAAGAAGACATCGGAGATAGCGGCAGTGCTCGGCTCAAAACGCAGTGATGAAGTGATACACAGGGACGATCTGTTCGTGTTGGGGAAGTGAGGAACCGGGAAGTGGGATGCGAGGAAGCTTGCCGCGTCCCGCCTGCCGCTTCTTTAATAATGGAGAGCGACCATGAAACTCGATGAAACTCGCATCTCGCAGATCATAATCGACAACTACCACGCGCGGCTAAAGAAGGCGCTGCATCTTGACGTGGCCATAGCCGGCGCGGGGCCGGCGGGGATGGTCGCCGGCACCTTTTTGGCGAAGAAAGGATACAACGTCGCTATCTTCGAGAAGAAACTGGCCCCTGGCGGCGGCGTCTGGGGTGGCGGCATGATGTATAACGAGATAGTGGTGCAGAAGCAGGCGGTGCATATTCTCAAGGCCTTCAAGATCGCGCACAAGTCGATGGGCGGCGGTTACTACGCGGCCAACGCCGTCGAGACCGCGGCGGGGCTCTGCTACCGGTTTCTCCAGGCGGGGGGGATGATGTTTAACTGCGTCAGCGTGGCGGACACGATGCTGCGCGGCAAGAGGGTGACGGGCCTGGTGCTGAACTGGACCCCCGTGGAGCTGGTGAAACTGCACGTTGACCCGCTGGTGATAAAGTCCCGCTACGTGCTCGATGGTACGGGGCACGACGCCGACGTGGTCAGCGTCCTCGTGCGGAAATCCGGGCTGAAGCTCTTCACTCCCTCCGGCGGCATAGAGGGCGAGAAGCCGATGTGGGCGGAAGACGCGGAACGGGCCACGGTGATAAACACCAAGGAGGTGTTCCCTGGCCTCTACGTCGCCGGCATGGCGGCGAACGCCGTCTTCGGCGGGCACCGCATGGGCCCGGTCTTCGGCGGCATGCTCTTGTCGGGGGAGAAGGTGGCGAAAGAGTTGGCGGGGAGACTGAAAAAGTAGTATTGGGTATTGGGTAGTGAGTATTGAGTGCGTTTGTAGTCAACGCAATACTCAATACGCGGGAAAGTGTGCTTCAGCAAATCCCGTTCCAGCCGATAATTAGGATAGGATGAGGCCACACCTGTGATCGCCAAGAAAAAGAAACAACCTAAGGCCTTCTGCTGTTACTGCGGCAAGGACCTGACCTGCCATCTTGAGGAGGGGGTCAAGCGGCTGTACTGTGCCGACTGCCGCATCTTTCATTACGACAATCCCCTGCCCGCGTACGCCGTGGTGGCCTTCGACGAGAAGCGGGACGAGGTACTGCTGATAAGGAGGGGCGTTGAGCCCGCCGCGGGGATGTGGGCTCTGCCCGGCGGCTTCATGGAGGTGGGGGA
>CBDVCL010000466.1:0-2345 GCA_965372475.1 uncultured bacterium
CTTATCCACGGGCTACTGTCAGCGAACACATCGCCTATCATCGCCTCTCGTTTTATGCATTCTACATCTTGGTGCTGATATGTCAAGGCGTTTCTTGGTGAAGCGTTACCTGCGATTCACGCTTCACGCATCACGAGCCACCACGAACGGAATAATCCCTTGACTACAAGCTCCCCATCAGCAATAATGTTTCCTTTGACCAACGAAAGAAACCATGAGCATCTTCAGCAGTCAGAACCCATACGACCTGATGAGCCGGCGAAAACGACGCCCCGTCCTCAAGAAGAGACGGGCGATCTTCGTCATCGCCATCCTTCTGCTCCTGGCCCTGCTCTACAACCTGAAGGACAACATCCGGCTTTACCGCCACCTGAGCCTGGCCAAGGCCCACTGGGAAGCGGGAGATAACATCGCCGCCAAGCGCGAGCTCGATTCCGCCCTGGAGGTCCAGCTGGACAACGCGATAATCCACGATGCCCTGGGCTTCATCGCCCTCGCTGAAGGAGACTTCACCCGCGCCGAGGAAAAATTCAAGCTGGCCATGCGTTACGGTATCAAGCTGAACAAGAAATTCGATCAGCTTGCCGCCGGCAACAAGTTCCTCGACTCGGGAAAATACCGTGAGGCCATCTTCGCCTTCCGCCACGCCTGCGCGATAAGGAACGACGTGGCCGCGGCTCACCTGGGAAAGGCCATGGCCCACCACGCCCTCGGGGACATCCCCCGCGCCATCTCGGCATACCAGAACGCCCTCAACACCGACCCCAGCCTGGACGCGGCCCAGAAAATGCTGGACTCGGCCAATGACGAAAAGGAGCGGGGCAGTATAGACCTGATCGTCGACCGCAACGGCAGAAGCGTCCTTAAACATCCCCTGGGGAAGAAAACCAGGGCCTTCGAATTTGACAACGGGCCCATGCTGGCCCACGTCCTCGGCTACCACGATGACAGCGAGGGCAGCCGCAATATCGGCTCCTTTGGCCTGATCGGCAAGCATCACGCCCTATTCCCCGGGCGCAAGCTCGTGCTGACCATCGACTTGGACTTGCAGGGCATAGTCTACAAGAGCCTGGGCCACTATGTCGGGGCTGTCATCGCCATCGACCCCAGAACGGGCGAGGTGCTGGCCGCGCTTTCCCAGCCCACCTATGACCCCGACAAGCTGAAGTCCTGGTCCAGCTACCTGAAATACAAGCGCAACAAGTACCGCCCGTTACGCAACCGCCTCACCCAGTCGCTCTACGAGCCCGGCTCCATTTGCAAGATAATCACCGCGGCCGCCTGCCTGGAAAGCAAGCTTGACCTGAAAGACATCTTCCCCGTCAACTGCCGCAAATCGACGATGATCAATGGCAAGCCCTTCTGGGATTGGCGCCGGCACGGCAGAATCAAGGATCTCGACCAGGCCTTCCTCGACTCCTGCAACATCGCCTTCGCTCAGCTCGGCTTCGCGCTCGGCGCTTCGCGCCTGCGCGAGTATAGCAACAGGTTCGCCTTCAATACCGAGATCCCCTTCGACCTGCCAGTGATGAAGAGCGTCTCGCCCGGCACCTATATCTCTCCCTACCAGCTGGCCGAGGCCTCGACCGGCCTGGGCAGTAAGTATAAAGCCACCGTCCTGCATGCCGCTATCATCGCCTGCAGTATCGCCAATGAGGGGAAGATGATGCGCCCATACCTGGTCAAGGAGATCCGCGATTTCCGTGGCAAGACCGTCGAGGAATTCGAACCATCCGTATGGCGCGAGGTCTTCTCCGCCGCCACCACGGACGTACTCGACACGATGATGATAGACGGGGTGGATCACGGCACCGGAATCAAGGCGCGCGTCAAGGGCCTGAAGATAGGAGGCAAGACCGGCACGGCCGGGGACAAGGACCCCTCCTACCACGGCTGGTTCATCTGCTACGCGCCCGCGGAGAACCCCACCATCGCCCTCGCCATCCTCTGCGAGCACGGCGGCACAGGCAAGGACAACGCCGCGCCGATAGCCAAGAAAATATTGAGTCGGTACCTGAAATCCGACAAGGACAAATAGAAAAGCTGACCTTTAGAAAGGTCAGCTTTTCCACCACCTCACGTAGGGGCGATCCGGTGTGATCGCCCTATAATGGGGGCGGACACATAGGTCCGCCCCTACAATCATTATCGTAAGAAAATGCCCCCTGAAGGGGGCATTTTCTATCTCTTATCTTCCAACTCGATGCCTTTCTTTTTCAAATCATCGGCCTTATCCAGGATATCTTTGGCCGCTGGCTCGTCCAGGACGTATATCATCTTGCCGCCGCCCTCGGCATACTTCTGGCCGTAGGAGATGGGCACGTCAGCCGTGATATCGCCCAGCA
>CBDVCL010000467.1:0-2338 GCA_965372475.1 uncultured bacterium
CCCTCTGATTCCAGCTCGCCATAGAAGCCCTTGAGCCGCGCGTCGGCCGTCCAGCCCTGGTCCGCCGCGGCACGGCCGGCTGACGCCAGCTCCCCCCCCGGCTTTTCCAGCACGGAGACGGAGCATCCCCCTTCCCGCCTGGCGATGATAGTGACGTCGCGGCGCAGTACGTTTACCGTGGCGTCATTGCGCGGGGCGGGAATGAAGCGGTACGGGCTGCCGTCAAGCAGGAGCGCGGTGCCGCCTTCCAGCCCCATCGGCATTAGACCGGGGGCGAGATAGCGCTCGGCCGGGTAGAAGAAATGGTATTCTTCTTCCAGTGGCAGGACGACGGCTATGCAGTCGAACTGAGAGATGCTGGGGAGGTGCCGGTCCAGTTCACCCTTGGCTTCGCTTTTGAGGAGCGCGGGAAAAGTCTCCAGGCCAACCGCCCGGGTCAACGCCAGGAAAAGAAGGTTGAGCTCGTAATCCGGCAGGCTCTCCGAGCGGAAGAGCTGCCTCGCCGCCCGCGGCGAGGCCAGGGCCAGGTTGAGTCGGGCGGAGACGCCCCGGCATCGCCGCTGCAGTGCTTGGCAGATGATGCGTGCCTTCTGCAAGCGTCCCGTCGCCCCTGCCGTTTGTTCCTCTGCCCAGGCTATCATCTCTTTATCGGCGGGGCAGAGCTCGTCGAGCAGGTGTTTCAAGGCAGGCGTCAACTCGCGCCAGTCCTTATTGAAACTCAGGCATATCTTCGGCGATAGATCGCTCAAGGGCGGGGCGCTGGCCTCGCGAGACAGGGGAGGGGATCCGTTCTGCGTCCAAACGTAGGTGACCAGGTCGCCGTCGGTGAATGTCTTGGGGTTCAGGGCAAGCCCGTCGTATCGTATCTCCATCTTGCCGGGCTCGCGGCAGCTGAGCGAGAAGACGCTCTTGAAGATCGGCAGTTCTTCGCGCGTAATGAAACAGGCGCTGTAGGCCGCGGGGAACTGTTCCTTCAGCGTGCGCACGGTATACTTGAGCTCGAAATAGAACGGGGCTTGGAGCGGGGGATCCAGTTGCAGCGTCTTGCCGTGAGACCCCTGCGCTGCGCTCGTGGATGCCTTCCTCGCCAGCCCGGCGGTCCTGTTGAGCAGGTGGCCCGCCGTGTCGTAAAAGCCCAGGCCGTGCACGGCCAGTTTGCCGCCTGGCGGAGGGCCGGGAAGTTGCCGCGGCAGGTGCCGGTAACCGGGGGGGGTATTGATGCGCCAGATGCGATGGACGGTAGTGGCGGTGCGGCCGAAATCCTTTAAGACGTGGACGGCATCAAGAATGATCTCGGCTTCGCCTTTTCTTCCTTGCGGGTTCTTGGCCTCGAAGGCGGCGATCAAGGGGCCGGGGCGAAGCTTGAGTTCGCTGTGGGGTAGTTGCTCGTCTACGGCCAGTTTGATTGACGGACCGGCGCAGGCGCATAAGAGGAGCAGTGTGGCTAGCATTGCCGTGATCGCCAGTGTCTTTTTTCTCATCGTACCGTTTCTCATTGCTTCGTGTTGTCGAGTTATGAGTTATGAATGCTGAGTTATGAGTTTAAGGACGGTAGCGTATGCAACTCATAATTCATAACTCACAACTCAGAAATATACTACTGTGCCTTCATCGCCACGCGCCGCAGTTCCTTCAGGCTGCGCTGTATGTTGCCCTTGCCGAAAACCGCGTTGCCGGCGACGATGAAATCAGCCCCCGCCGAGACGGCTAATAGCAGGGTCCTCTTGTTCATGCCGCCGTCCACTTGCAGCAGGATGCGGCGCCCAGAGTCGTCGATCATCTTTCGGAGCGTTTCTATGCGGGCGAGAGATCCCTTGATGAAGGATTGCCCGTAGAAGCCGGGAAAAACGGTCATCTGCAGGACAAGGTCGATCTCCCCCAGTAATCGCCTCAGGCGGCGGAAGTCGTCGTCGGGGTTGAGCGCCAGGCCTGCCTTCACACCTTTGCGCCGCAGGTAGCGTAGGCTGCGGCAGGGGTCGGGCAGGGTCGCGAGATGCAAGGTGATGCTGTCGCAGCCCGCCTCGACGAAGCGTTTCAGGTAGGCATCGGGTTTCTCTATCATCAGGTGGGCGTCGAGAGGCAGGCGGCAGGCGCGGCGTGCCGCCTCGATGTCGTGGAAACCGAGAGCGAAGTTAGGGGCGAAGTGCCCGTCCATCACGTCCAGGTGCAGGTAGTCGGCGCCGCCTTTTTCGCACGCCTTGACCTGTGCACCCAAGCGGGTGAAATCCGCGGCGAGGATGGAGCAGGAGATGAGTACTTTGTTGGGGCCATTTGCATTCTTTCGCGGTCTTCTTGGCATTGTTCCTCTTGTTGTTGGGACGGTGAGAGTGTTGTCGCT
>CBDVCL010000468.1:0-2322 GCA_965372475.1 uncultured bacterium
GATCTGTCCTTCGTCGATAACGAGGACACGCTGGCAGGTCTTGCGGATCAATTCGAGGTCGTGTGCAGCGATGATCTGCGCACCGTCTATCCGGTAGAGGAGTTCTATCAGCTCCTTTTTGCCCTGAGGGTCGAGATCGGAGGCGGGTTCGTCGAGTAGAAGCACCTGGGGCTCCATGGCCAGCACTCCGGCAAGGGCAGTGCGGCGCTTCTGACCGGCGGAGAGGCGATACGGAGGGCGGTCGTGGGTTTCGCGGGGCATGTTGACTCTGGCAAGGGCCGACTTTGCACGCTCTTCGGCAGCATTTTTCTGCAAGCCGAGATTCCTCGGGCCGAAGGCGACATCCTCCATCACGGTGGGATTGAAAAGCTGGTCGTCGGAGGACTGGAAGACGATGCCGAGCAACTGCCGCAGCTTCGGCAGTTGCTTCCTGTCGCAGGGGCAGAGTCCGCCGACGCGAATGGTGCCGGTGAATCCTTGAAGAATGCCGGTCATGCAGAGGAACAGCGTGGACTTGCCCGCGCCGTTGGGGCCTATGAGCCCGAGGCGCTCACCCTCGTGGAGTCTAAATGACACGCCCCGCAAGGCTTCAGTCCCTCCCTCGTAGGAGAAGGACAGATTCTCTACAACGATCAGATGTTGGTTCTCCATACGGTAAGGTCCACGACAAGAAGTCCGACTGATATTATGACCGTGATGGTCGTAAGCGCAACGTCTCGTTTGGAGATCCGCCAGTGGCGTATGGGATACAGCTTTCCCCGAAAGCCGCGACACTGCATGGCCTCCCAGACGCGGCCGGCACGCAGATAGCTTCTGACGAGTATGGAGCCTGCCATGTTCGCGGCGGTGAGGTAGGAGTGGGAATTGGGTTTCATCCGGAATGCGCGGCAGGCAGCGGCGGTTTTCGTCGCGTCTCCTTCTTCGAGAAGCATGGGAAGATAGCGAAGGCTGATGAGAGTTAACTGAACCAGGCTGCGCGGTATGCGGAGTGATTGCGCCGCCCAGAGAGTGTCGGTGAGATAGGCGGAGTTTACAAGAACCACTGCTACCGCTACGAGGGCGAGGGCTTTCAGATAGATAAGCAGAGCGAATTCCAGCCCTCCGGCATGGACGGCGAGGGGCCCCAGCGCTACGAGGGCCCGCCCGCTTCCCAGAAGCGGCAGGATGATGAGAAAGGGGAGCAGGAAAGCCTGGAGCCCGAGGAATCGGCCGACCAGAAATCGGAGCGGAAGCCTCGATGCGATGAGAGCAAGGAGCGCCATCGCCGCACCGACCACCGCGCCCTTCAGGGAGAAAAGGGAAGCAATGACTGCGACGAGCACGCCAAGCCCGATGAGCTTCAAGCGAGGCTCCCATCCATGGACGAGGGACGTGCGGCCCGCGTAGCTGTCTAGATCATGATGATGAATTCCCACTGCCCTTTCCCTTCTCATTCTCAAGGGTTCGCTCGATGCGTCGGAGACGTTTGTTCATTTGTATCATCATCGCCACGGCAGTTGCCACTATGATCAGAGCCACGCCCAGGATTGCGCGTTCCAGCGTGTGGGTCTCTTCCGTCGCTCGGCGTGCGATGGGCGAAGCGAGAGGCATTGACGTGCCGATCTCCAGGGAGGACTGAGGGGCAGCGGGGTCAAGTCCCTCGTCGAGCCGGAGTTTCGCAAGCTGCTTATCCTCGAGCGCGAATTTCCTTACGTGCCCCTCCCCCAGATTCACCACGAAAAAGAAGCGCTGCGGCGTTCCGGGGTTGAAACGAAAGACACCTTCCTCCAAGTCTCCTTTAGCTATCTCCGTCTCGTCTTCCCCTAAGACCAATACTGTCCCTTTCTTGGGAACTTTGCCTCCGGAGAACCATGCTTCCACCTGAATCACCTTCCCACCGTCCACCACGTAGGCATCGGCACCGACCTTGTGAGCATAGGCGGCACCGGCAAAAAGGAGGACACCGGAAAATATGCTGAATGTCACGCCCGGCCTCATGGACTTTCTTCCCCTCCTCCTTCCGCAGGAGAAACCTGGAGTATGTCAGGCGCCACGCCCCTGATATATCGTACCAGGAACGCTACGATAATTCCTTCCACGAACATGACGGGTATATGGGAGATAAAAGCGAAGTAAGCGACCTCTCTGAATGCCTGCCTTTCGGTATGGCGAGCAAGAGGGGCGAACGCCAGCACGGCGAAGAGGATCGCAGCAGCGCCGAAGACGGCAAGTGCGCCTGAGGTGAATCCCCAGCGAAATACCGGATCCCCACGGGCCAAACGCTCCAGGAGGACAAGCAGCGCCGCCACGAGAAAGCCTGAGCCGATCGCCGCATTCCGGGTG
>CBDVCL010000469.1:0-2308 GCA_965372475.1 uncultured bacterium
CGTCTCGCCGCGATCGTAAGCGGAAGGAAAAAGGGGCTGGTGAGCTGGGTTGATCTCTTGTCCTGGGGGATGGCCTGGGCGCGGATCAGGGCGGGAGGGGAACGGGCGGTGTGCTTTGTTTCTCTGGTGCTGCTGAGCGTTATCGTTGCTTCCCTGCCCACCTATAGCGGCGTGTCGCTGGTGGAGCAGGACCTTAACTATGCCCTCTTGGTCTTCCTGCTCACGGCCTATCCGTTGGCGCGGTACTTTCTCGCTTTGCGGCGTGGTGGTGCCGCGTCGCCGCTTATCCTCTTCTATGGTTTGTTGCTTCAGCTTTCTTTGCTGGGGGTGGGCCTGGTAGGGCAAGGCTGGGAGCTGTCGCGGCTTAGCGGCCTGGGCGGTCAGGCCTTGCGGGAATTGCCCGGGGCGTTCCTGGCTGCCGTCTTCAGCATCGCTATGCTCTACCTATTGTGTCGCGCCAGATCCCTGGGCCAGGCCTTTTACCGTTTCCTTGACCTGCTCTTCCTCTTGGCCGGCGCAGCCCTTATAGAAGTGGCGTTCCTGGGCTTGTCGCCCGGCCTCTATGGTTTCCTCGGCCTGGCGGGGTGCTTCCTGCTCCTGCGCCTTGCCGCGGAGCTCATCATCCGTTACCACCTCACCCGCCGCCCCCTCTTCTACGCCCGCCTCACGGCTTTCGTGATAGTGATCGGCCTGCTGGCGCGGGAACTCCTCACCTAGATAGTATACCGAGTTCCCCTTTCGCCGCGTCTATCCCCAAGGGCTAAGAGAAAAGTGGATTAGCCGCAGCCTGCTCTGTACCTGAGCCATGTACCACTCGTGATACTTGGGTATATGGTAAACTCAGCGTGAATGGTTCAGGAATGTGCCCTGCACTTGAGCCATGTACCACTCGTGATACTCGGGTATATGGCAAACTCAGCGTGAATGGTGCAGGGGACCGTCTCCAAGACCTACGAGAAGGTGTCTCTAGGTTGCTTTCTTCCGCTTGTTTTTTGGGGGCCGGAGGATCTTCTGTGTTGAGGCCAAGAAATCTGCCGCGTGTTTCAGTAACTTCTTGCATCCCTTTTTGGACCACTTCCCGTAGTAGTCGGCGTCTTGCCTCAGGCCCTTGGCCTCTTGCAGTGCGTCTATCAGCGCCACGGGCAATTTCTTCGTTCCTACGTATAGGGCTCTCATTGCCACTATCAGGCAATAGTGGTTGTGCTCCCTGTATCCGCGGGCCAGCAACAGGGCCCTGGCACAGTGAAACATCGAGTAGTAGAGTTGTATTGTCGCCCACTTGTAGTCGCCGTCCTTGAGCGTCTTTCGGGCCCGCTCTAAGTCGGAGACAGCTATGTCAAGCTCTTTGCTTGCAAGGGCGGGGCCACGGGAGAAGGTCTTGATCCTGCCTTGCTGCAGGCAGTTCTTGAATTCAAGGTTTATTCTTTCTTCTGCCATAAGGTTATACCTCGCTCTACTTCCTGCATAAAGGTCTTTTCCCTGCCTCTGAATTCGGCCAACTCGGCAGGGGATCTTACCACGGCCTGGAGTTTTCGCTTCAGCTTCGCCGAGGAAAGTAGGTCTTCCACCGCTCGGGTATCTCCCGCCAGTATGAAGAGATCGATGTCACTGTCTGATGTGTCTTCGCCGCGAGCGGCGCTGCCGTAAAGGACTACTTGCGCGGCAAGTGGCTTGAGAGCCGACAGCAGGGGCTTGAGAGAGACAACACTATTAAGTATCTTGAACTGTTTCACCGTCGCATCGTCGTGCTCGATGGCGTAGAGCATGAACTTGCCGCGCTTGGTGCGGCGGACCACCCCGTGTTTGTTCAGCTCACGCAAGGCGATATAGACGCCGGCGCGGCTAATGGATGTGGCCCTCTGTATCTCGCTTCCCAGCAGCTCCTTTCCCGGGTTTTGCGCCAGGAAGGATAGTATCCGCTGGGCATTTGTCGCGGTGAATACGTTGTCGCCGGGTTTCTTGGTCATTGGGTAATTATATGTATAATATATTAACCGTATGTATAATATATTATACATACGGTCGTGTCAAGCCTTTTCTGGGTTCTTAGCATCATTAGCACTCGAAAATGTCAGAGGAAGTAGGGGCCCGTCTTTACTACTTCGCTCTTCCTACTACGCCAAAGCTTCGTAGGAAAGGGCGAGCTTCGTAAGACAAGTAGCTGGTCAAGATTACCATTAAGATCAAAGGCGACCGTCTTCGAAGATGCTTTTTCTTTATGCGATTCTTTAGGATGTCTGCTGTTACAGAACTGATGTTCTCAGTGAATAAGGATTTCTCGATAGCATCTCTAGATGTCACAAACCTT
>CBDVCL010000470.1:0-2300 GCA_965372475.1 uncultured bacterium
CCGCAATTATAGGCGCTTCCTGATAATCAGCGTGGTCAATGGGCTTTCCATGGTTTCGACGATGTCAATCTTTACTCTCAAAGCCATAGATGTTCTGGGGCACAAAGGGGATGCGGCGGCGGTGGGTGCACTGACCGCGTCGTTAACCGTCGCCGTGGTCCTGGCCCGATCGCTGGCTACATTTCTTTGGGGGCCGCTGGGCGATCGCTTCGGTAACAAGCTGGTGACATTGTTCTCTATTCTCTTTGCCGTATTCGCCAACCTTACTGTGGTCTGTGCGGGGAGCAGTACCGCCTTCTATCTGGCCTTCGTCCTCGTCGGCGTTTCCTGGGGGGCAGGTTTCATTTCCTGGATGAACTGGGTTACCGAGTTTTCTTCTATCGAGGACAGGGCGAGTTACATCGCCATCCGCAATCTTACCGGGGCGCCGCTTTTCGTCCTGCCCGTCCTGGGCGGCTATCTGGCGGACCGCTTCGGACCGGACTTCGTCTTCCTCTTAGCCACTGGCTTCCTGGTGCTGGCTTTTTTCCTGTTCATCTTCCTGGTAAAGGAGCCACGCCGCGGCGTGCGTGACGTTTTCTTCGGGCCGGTGAGCCGGACGAGGAGGTGAGAAGAAGTAGAAAGGAAAAAGGAAAAAGAGTAAAGGGTGAAAAGAGCAGTAGTGGCGTCCTGGAGTTTACCCGGCAACCTGTCCGCCATAGACGGCGCTTCTATCCTGCAAAGTAACATTCAAGGAAACGCCGTCGAAGGAGGATAGCCAGCGCTCCGCACCATTGAAGTAATGCAAGACGGAGTGTCGACGACGGCGGGCGGGCGCCACCCGCGGCAGGCGGGGTATGTAAGAAGCAAGAAGTAAGAGGTAAGAAGAAGGAAAAAGGGGAAAGGTGATTGGGCCTGAGGGAAGAAGAGAACAGGGGGCGATGAAGCGAAACTACCGCTGGAATTTCGCCTGGAACGTGATGGACGGCGTGTTCTTCCTGGCGGGAATGGAGTTGATCGGCATCTTCACCATCATCCCGGGGTTCATCAAGCTCCTGGTTGAACGGGTGCCGTATCTGCTGCCCTACGAGAACCGGCTCGCCTCGCTGGTGGTGGTGATAATGCACCTGGGCTGGTTCCTGCCGCCGGTCTTCGCCGCTCCTTACCTGGAGACGGTGCGGCGGCGCCACCCCCTGTTGAAGAAGGTGGGGGTGCTGTTGCGCCTGCCGGTGCTGATGCTGGCGCTGGCTGTCTTCTTCTACGCCGAAAGCTCGCCCCTGGCGGTGTTAGTGGTGATGTATCTTTGCCTTACGGTATTCTCGTCTATGGACGGCTTGACCCTGCCGGTGTGGATGGACTTCGTTAGCCGCATGTTCCCGGTGGATAGGCGCGGCATCCTCTTCGGCGTGCGCATGGGCCTGGCTTCGCTGGCGGCGATAGCTTTCCTGCTGTTGGGGCAGCGCGTCATATCCGGCTGGGCGTTCCCGCTCAACTACGGCTTGCTCTTTGCCATCGCTTTTCTCTTGCTCGCGGCGTCCTACCTCAGCTTCTGGCAGTTGCGCGAGACTAGCTTCAGGGGAAAACGGCCGCGCTTGCCCTACCCGGCCTACGTGAGGCAGGTAAGAAGAGTGTTGAAGCACGACAGGAATTTCCGGCGTTTTCTCTGGGTTTCGCTCTTCAACGGCGTGGCGATGATCTCCACGGTGTCGCTTTACACGATGAAGGCGATAGAACGGCTGGGCTTGACGCAAGCGAGCGAGATCGGCAGCCTGAGCATATACCTGGCGGTGGTCTTCATGGTCAGCCGCGGCATCTTCATGCCGTTGGCGGGGATAGCGGGAGACAGGTGGGGCAACAAGGCGGTGATGCTCTTCTCCATCGCCGCCGGCGCGGCCGCCAACCTGGCCGTCTGGGCCGCGGACGAACGCTTTGCTTTCTACCTCTCGTTCTTCCTCGCCGGGGCTACGATATCGGCCGGCCTGATAGCCTGGCTCAACTGGATAACCGAGTTTTCCTCGGTGGAGGACCGGCTCACTTATATCATCATACGCAACCTGGTGCTGGCCTTGACGGCGCCGTTGCCATTCCTGGGAGGTGTCCTGGCGGACAAGTTCGGCCACGAATGCGTCTTTCTCCTCGCGGCGGTGCTGTGTCTTATCTCCTTTCTTCTCTTCCTGTTCCTGGTGCGGGAGCCGCGACACGATGTGCGCGACGTGTTCTTCGGGCCGCTACGCCGCCCGCGCGGCTAAGTTCTTCTTGAACCGCAGATTGCGCAGATTAGCGCAGATGGTTTTCTGGGGAGAGTCTAATTCTTGCTGATT
>CBDVCL010000471.1:0-2280 GCA_965372475.1 uncultured bacterium
CTTCTGGTGTTCCTGGGGCGCCCGGCGCGGCGTGCCTGGCCGGGGCGGATCCTGATCGCGTCATATCTGCTCTTGCCTTTGGCCTTCTACGCCCTGTGCATCCAGCCGCCGAGCTACCGTTACCTGCTGCCCTTGGCGGTGCCCGCGGCCCTGCTTGCGGCGAGGTGCCTCGCCCACTGGCGCGAGCTGTCCGCGCCGCGCGGGCGTCTGCTCGTGGTCCTCAGCCGCCTCGTCGCCGGCGTGCTGCTCCTGGCCGGGGTGACGAGTATCTTGGCCGTGAAATACCTTCCCGGGCCGGCGATCTTGCTGGCGGCTTCACTGTTTGCCGGGGGAGGCGCCGCCTTGTTCCTGTTGCGTCGCCGCCGCCTGCGCGCAGCGCTCGCCGCTGTCGCCGCGGCTCTGCTCGCCGCCGTGGTGATCGTGGACGGCTTGGTGATGGCGAGGATGAAGCCGGAACCGCTTTCAGAACTGGCGAGCGCGTTTGCCGCGCAGGCGCCTGCGGGGGCGAGTTTCGGCGGCGTGGCCTTGGACGAGCGGTCGCGCGTCTTCCTGGACGTACACGCGGGGAAGGTGACGCGCATCCATTACACGCACGGGGCCTTTGACCATTACCCTGATTTCATCAGCCGCCTTGGCTTGCGCAATAGGGGGGAAGCGGTATACCTGGTGATGCCGGAGGATCTCTACCACGAACTCACTGCCGCCCAGCAGGCGTTGTTCACAAGCGTGGCGCGGGCCTTCTCCTATGATCTCAAGGGGGCGATGGCCGCGCGGCAACTCGTGGCAGCGTTGCGGCGGGGCGAAACAGGGGAATACCTGGAGGGTCGCAAGCGGCATCTGCTGCTCTTGCGCCTTGCGAACTGAAAGATTGGGATCATGTGGCATTCTCTTTTCAGCAACGACTGGTTCCTCATCGGCCTGACGCTGGGCGTTTCTCTCGCGGCCGCCTACGCTGCCTATGGCAACAGGCGGGTGGCGCTGTTGCTGCGGCGGGGGGACTCGCGCCAATGGACGCGCTGGGTGGCGATCGCCGCCGCTGCCTACGTCGTCTACTTCAGCGCCATCTCCTTGCTCCAGTTCCGCGCCCTTAACGTGCATTTTGACCTGGCCCTCTTTGACCAGGTCGTCTGGAACACCTGGGGCGGCAAACTGGCCTGGACGGGACTCAAGCACGAGTGTTTCTTTCGCGAGCATTTCGTGCCGTTCTTCGTGCTCATCGCGCCGCTCTCAGCGCTGACGCCGGGGCCGCACTACCTGCTGGTACTGCAGTCGCTCTTGATGGGCCTGCCCGCGGTCTTTGTCTACCTCGCCGCGCGCCGCCAACTGGATAGCCCCCTGGCCGGGCTGAGCTTCGCGCTTGCCTATCTCTTCTTCTATCTTAACCACGTGGTCAACCTCGCCGATTATCACCAGGAGGCGGCGATCAGCTGCTTCGTGCTGGGCGCCTATTACGCCTGGCTGGCGAGGAAGACCTGGGTCTATTGGCTGCTCATCGCCCTGGCGCTTTCGCTGAAAGAGGATATCAGCCTTTACCTGGTGCCGTTGGGCGTGGTGATGTTGTCGCGGCGCAGGCGGGGGACAGGATTGGCGACCGTCGCCGTGTGCGCTGCCTGGTTGGCCTTGTGCCTTTACCTGATCATCCCTCATTACTACGGTGAGGTGGATTACCCGGCGATGAGTCGTTACAGTTGGCTTGGTTCGTCCCTGGGTGACAAGTTGGCCGCGCCGTTCGTTCGTCCGGGCGCTATCATCGCCCATCTATTCGAGCATCCTGATTGGGGCGCGGTAGCCAAGCTGGCGGTGCCGCTGGGGGCGCTGGCCCTGCTCACGCCTCGGGGTTGGCTGTTGATCTGCCTGCCTTTGGCCGCGAACCTGCTCAGCACCTATTCGTTCCAGTACCGGATGGTATATCACTATCCGGTGACGGTGATCCCCTTCCTTTTCATCGGCGCGCTATACGGCGCGAAAGAACTGGCGGCACGTATGCCGAAGGGCAGCAAGGGGGGCAGGATGAGGCGCGCGCTGTGGGCCTGGGTCCTGGTGGGCGGCCTGGTGGGCAGTTTCAGTTACGGCTCCTATAATTACAACATGCGCAAGATACGGGTCACGCCGCATATACGTTACTTCTATCAAGAGGTATTGCCCCTCGTGCCGGGGGACGCTGCCATCTCAACGCAGGAGCGCTACCTGGCGCTCTTCTCACGCCAAGAGGTGTATCATTTCCCCGATTATCGGCACGCCGACTATGTCCTGCTCGACCGGGAAAGCCAGCCCTGGAAC
>CBDVCL010000472.1:0-2273 GCA_965372475.1 uncultured bacterium
CCGGGGGCAGCCATGGGGGCGCGGGGGTGGCGCCCGCGGCGGGACGCCACTACTGCTCTCTTCTCCCCTATTTTTTCGTCGTCATCGAGAAGACGCCGTCCCACTTGGAGCCGGGAGGCGTCTCTTTCAACTGCCGGCACCGTTCGATGAAGACCTGTGCCGGGCCGTCCGTGGGGTCAACCTTGAGCACCGTCCGAAACTCGCTCGCCGCCGCGTCGAATTCCTGCCGGCGATAGAGGGCAAGGCCGCGCTGGAAGGCCTCGATGATGCCCAGTTTGGCCTGGTCGGTGCTCATGTCCCCCACCAGCTCATAGATGCGCGCCGGCTTCTCCTTGCCCTTCACGCGCACGAAGTCCACTTCGCGGCATACCACCTTGTCCTTGACCACCTTGAAGGTTTGCTCACCGATCATCGTCTTGACGTTGTAGACACGCGTCACGCCCTCGATGCGCGAGCAGGTGTTAACGGTGTCGCCGATCGCGGTGTACTCTAGCCGCTCGTCCGAGCCGATGTTGCCGACGACGACATCGCCCGTGTTGATGCCCATGCCCATTTCGAGGATATGCTTGCGCCCTTTCTTCTTCCAGGCGGCGGTGATCTCCGCGCTCTTCTTCCTCATCTCCAGGCTGGCGAGCACGGCACGCAGGGCGTGGTCGGGCTGTGGATTGGGAGCATTGTAGATGGCCATGATCGCGTCGCCCATGAACTTGTCCAGCGTGCCGCCGTGATTTGTTATGATCTGGACCATCTCGTTGAAGTACTCGTTGAGCATCTTCACCAGGGCCTCAGGGGAAAGGCTCTCCGAGATAGGCGTGAAATCGCGTATGTCGGAGAAGAAGACGGTGATCTCCCTGCGCTCGCCGCCTAGCTTGACCGAGTCTCCCGCCATCGCCTGGTCGACCACGTCCGAGGAAACATACTTGGTGAAAGCACTGCGCATCTTCTCCTTGTCGCGCAGGCTGGACGCCATGTCGTTGAAGGCGTCCGTGAGCTGGCCCAGTTCATCGTTGCTCACCGCGCTTATCTTCTGGTCGAGGTTCCCCTCGGCGATAGCGTTGACACCCCTTTGCAGCAGGCCTATCGGCTGGACCATCACGTTGGCGACGATAAAAGTAACGATGATGCCGATACCGCCCAGGGTCAGGGCGATCAGCGCAATGCTCACGCCCGTCTGGCGCACCGCGATATCGATCGTTTCGCTCGATATACCCAGGTGCACGTCCCCCACCTTCTTGTCAAAATACATCATCGGGTAATCGAGGTCGTAAACCTTGACCCCCTGCTTGTAGGTGCGCGTCTGTATCAGGGGATCGGCGCCGGTGTTGTCCTCCAGCCCTTGCTCCACCGCGTTATAGAAGGTCCTGTTGCGGCTTGGCTCGCTGTGCGAGATGATCATGCCATTCTTGTAGACGACGCTGGCGTAGAGCACGTCCGCCTCGAATTTGCGCTGACCCCAGACCGCAGCGACGATGGGGGCGGATATGGTGCTGAAGACCTGCCCCACCTCGTGCATCACGCCTTCACCAACCCCGAGCATGCCCGGTTCCATCTTCTTCACCGCGTCCTGCACAAAGACGTGTATCTCGAGCAATTCCTTCATGCGGTTCATATCGAACTCTACCTGGGACATGAACTCGATACAATTGTTAGCTATGCCCTTAGCCTGGAGCTCGCCCCGCGCCATCACCTGCGCGACTATCTCCCGGCGCACGCTGTTTATCACTATCAGCATCACCAGCACCATGATCACGAAAAGAAGGCCCCCCAGGCCCAGGCCGAACTTAAACCCCAGGGGCACGATCTTCTTCCGGGTTTTTTTCTCCTGCGCAGGCGTCCCTGGCGCAGCTTTCGTTTCCGGTGATTTCTTAGGCGTCTCTTTTTTCTCGGCCATATCGACCCTCCGTTTTTTCTTTATCCACAGATTACACAGATTCTTCTTGGAGTTTCTTCTCCTACAGCCTCTGCCAAAAGGAGGCAATTCATCGAACTCGAACAAGCCGGATGCAGCAAGTTCGTCGTTAGTCGTTGGTCGTTCGCAGGGGCGTATTGGCTCCCCCGCCATAGCCTTTTGCGACGGCGGGCAATACGCCCCTACATCGCGTTATGCAAAAGAAGGTGTTTCCTGTCTTTTCTGTGTAATCAGTGTAATCTGTGGATCACTCAATGCATATGCGCGCGAAGCCGCGTTTGCCCACGCGCAGTACGGCTCCCGCCGCAGGCTTGAGCAAGGGGTCTAGCCCCTCAGCCTTCTTGCCATTAAGACTCACGGCGCC
>CBDVCL010000473.1:0-2261 GCA_965372475.1 uncultured bacterium
TCACACCGGGTGTGCACTACCCCCACAACGAACGATGTACGAGGCCCGATTGACGGCAAAACGATCACACCTGGTGTGCTTCACACCGGGTGTGCACTACCCCCACAACGAACGATGTACGAGGCCCGATTGACGAGAAAAGGCCACGGTTTCGGCGGCGGCTTTCGGTCCAGGTGACCCTACCCGTTTGCACCCTCCCTGGCCGACGCCCTACTGCACGGGCACCTCTTTCGGATTCCCGGTACAGCTTGAAACCGTGACCTACTATTCTTATCGGCAGGAATCTTCGTTTCTTGACCTCATCTCTTCACTTCCCTACTTGCTTTATGGCATCGGCGTCAGCGTCGGCGGCCGCGTGGGCATCGGCCACGGCACCGGCGTTGGCGTCAACTGCCGTACCTCGGGCGGCGCGAAGAGTCCCAGCGTCCCTTCCACCAGGATCAGGAACCCCAGGGACAGCGCCAGAGAGTAGAACCCCACCTTGATCACGTCGGAAAAAGGATGCCCTCCCTTTCTCCTCAACAGGTGCAGCCTGATACTCTCGCCCTGCAGCTTTTTCGCCAGGAACGTTAAGATCACCGTGTAGCCGATCACCCCCAGCAACTTCGGCAGGGCCATGCCGAACGCCCAGCCACCGAATATCAGCACCATCACCACCGTGCCCGCTTGCCTCGTCCTATTTACCAGCTCGAGCCGCCTAAACGCCCTGTAATTTTCGCTCATCATATGGCAACCCGCCAGCGGCCCGCCGATAAGCGTGCCGACGAATATCTCCAGCAACGTATAGGCCTCGCCGATGGGCTCTGGTGTATAGTCCAGCTCTCCATCCGCATCCTTCTTCAGCGGCGCCATGGTTCTTTCCTCCAATATGGTAACGTCTTACTTGGTTCTTCGACAGTGAGGCATTCTCCCCGCCAAGACCGCGTTATCTCGGTTGTCGGCCCCCGCTGCTGTCTGCCGACAGGCAGACGCGGGGGGCGCCCTCGGCGAATTGAAGCAACCCACTACCAAAATTCTCCCAGAACTTAGCGCGAAAGTCAACAGCAAGCTGGTGCGTCGTGCCGCGCATATCGCGAAGCGACAAGCTATGCTTATCGTATTTCGCAGAAGGCAAACGATATGCGAAATGCGATGCACGAGGAACGAAGCTAATGTCCACCCTCGACTTCCACACCATAATCAGCTAGAATATAGCTTATGATGCGAACATCGACCCAGCCGATATCCACGTTCTCACTGCTCGTTCTTCTCCTCGCCCTTGCCCCCGCGCAGCTATACGCCGCCACCGCCCAGGACTACTTCAACAACGCCAATCGCCTTCTGCGGCAGGGGGATTACGCCGGCGCGGGGCCCTACTACCAGGCCGCGATCAAGCTCGACCCCGGGCACTGGATGGCCTGGCAGGGCCTTGGCAATTGCTACGTCAAGCTCGGCCAGCCCGGCAATGCCATCAAGGCCTATGAGAAAGCGCTCGCCATATCCCCCGGCAATCCCCCCCTCGCCCGTTATCTTGAAAAGCTCAAGGAGGACAGCGCCGCACCTAAGCCCACGCCCAAACCGCTCGTGAGAGAAGAGCGCAAGCCGCTGGCGCAAAAGCAGTGGGACAAGACAAAGCAGTTCGTCAACGAGATACTGCTGGGAAAGCGCTTCTACCTCGACGCCAAGGGCACGAAGAAGAGGCCAAGCGTGAAGAAGGTATACCGCTGGACGGCGCCCGCTTCGATATCTATCATCAAGAGCGACAAGAAACAGCGGCAAGCGTTGCAGCAAGTAATAGACGACGTCAACGCCATGCTCGCCGGCAGCGGCATGCAGTTGAACCAGCTTGAGGACGGTGAATCGTCAGCCGACATCCTCATCTATTTCGGTACCGGGCACGATTTCGACCTGCTGGCGGAGAAATACGACTTGCAGGAAAAAAACCGTCCCAAGAGATTCCACATCGAGACGAGGCAGGCCGGCGACGCCGCGGAGATAAAGTCGGCCTTTATATTCATGAGCGACGAGATGGGCCTCGGCTATATCGAGCATAACTGCAACGTCGTGCTCTGCGTCGTGCTGGGTTTCAGCGGCGCCTCCAACCTGAACCTGGCGGGCAGCATCATGTGCTCCGGCGGCTGGCGAAGCAACAGGGACATCCCCGATAAACTCGGCCCACTGGATAAGAAACTCCTGCACTTCCTGTATGCCTTCCCTAACCCAGGGTGTGAGAAAGAAGAGCTGGAAGATCTCTTCGAGCAATACTGGCCCGAGCCGAACTG
>CBDVCL010000474.1:0-2254 GCA_965372475.1 uncultured bacterium
CACAAGCCCAGTTGTCCGTTTGAGAAACGGGAGAACAAGAGGAGAGGGCGCCGGGTGTTTACGCGCCGCCGGCGGCAATCGGAATACGCCCTGCGCTTGCGCGAGAAGCAGAAGGTCAAGATGATCTACGGGGTATTAGAGAGGCAGTTCCGCAACTACTTCGAGAAGGCGTCGCGAATGAAGGGCGTAACGGGAGAGAACCTGCTGCGTTTTCTCGAAAGCCGCCTGGACAATGTCGTCTTCCGCGCAAGTTTCGCTCCGAGCCGTGCCGCGGCACGCCAGATCGTAAACCACAAGCACGTGATGGTCAACGGCAAGAGCGTCAACCTGCCTTCTTTTCAGGTGCGCCCCAGGGACGTGATAGCCATAAAGGGAAAGAGCCTGGAGAAACCATTTATCCAGACGATGGCCAAGCAAGTGGCTAAGGAGGATGCCGACTGGCTGCAGGTGGATTTCAAGAAGGGCGAGTGCGTATTCCTGGACTATCCGACCAAGGAGAAGATGGAACTGCCGATTAACGAGCAGATGATCGTAGAGTTGTATTCGAAGCAATAACGAATGATGGTTGGTCCGGCGGCGAAGATGGAACCAGGCTGGGAGCAGGGGAACCACGTTTTCATATGATATTCCCTGTGGAAACGGGATGACCCCAGCACTCTTATTGTTAGCGAAGGAAGCTGGGGCCTGAGTAGAGGAGTAGACGGCCGTGCTGCGAATTTTCGCGGAGCGAAAATTTAAGGAGGCAAAATGAACTGGAGGACGATCGAGAAGCCGCGGAGATTGGACTACGACAAGGACACCCTTAGCGAGACCTACGGGAAGTTCTATGCCGAACCTTTCGAAAGGGGATACGGAGCGACAATTGGCAATTCGCTGCGTCGTATTCTGCTTTCCTCTATTCCCGGGGCGGCGGTGACCGCGGTCAAGTTCGAGGGGGTTGGTCACGAGTACTCCACCATCGATGGTTGTAAGGAGGACGTGGTGGAGATCATCCTCAACCTGAAGGGCCTTAAAGTTCGCCTTCATAATCCTGAGGGCCAGAAGAAGGTGTTGCTCAAGGTGAAGGGGGAGCGGAGAGTGACCGCCGCCGACCTGCAGGTTGACAGCGAGGTGGAGGTGGTTAATCCTGACCTGCACATTGCCACGCTTACCGATGAGGATGCCGTGCTTGACCTTGAGATCGAGATCAACCAGGGCAGGGGTTATACTCCGGCGGAGAGAAATAAGCGCGAGGATATGCCTATCGGGCTGGTGCCTGTCGATTCGCTTTTTTCTCCCGTGACGATGGTCAACTTCGCCGTGGAGGACACTCGCGTGGGACAGATGACCGACTACGACCGCTTGATCATGGAGATCTGGACGGACGGGCGCGTGAAGCCGGAAGACGCGATGGCTCTGGCGGCAAAGCTGCTTAAGGACCATATGTACGTGTTTATCAACTTTGAGGATCAGCCGGAGGAGAAGGAAGAAGAAGTGGACGAGGAGAAGGAGCGGATAAGTGAACTGATGAAACAGTCGGTTGAGGAGATGGAGCTGTCAGTTCGTTCCTCCAATTGCCTGCAGAACGCCAACATCCGTACCATCGGCGACCTGGTGGCCAAGCAGGAGAGCGAGATGCTCAAGTACCGCAATTTTGGCCGCAAGTCCCTTAACGAGATAAAAGAAGTGCTGGTCGATATGGGACTCCAGCTGGGAATAAACGTAGCTGACTACGCGGCGGAAGAGGAGAAGAAGGAATAACTCGGGGGACAATGTGAAGTAGTGGCGGCCCTCTGCGGCCGCCACCAGCCTTGCCGGCTGGAAGCGGGCAAGGCTGGGCATGGGTCAACAGCAATGAGACATCGTAAGCAAAAAGGAAAACTGAACCTGCGCGGCGGGCACCGCCGTGCCCTGTTGCGCAACCAGACGGTCTCGCTCCTGCGGGAGGAACGGATCAAGACCACCAAGGCGCGGGCGCGGCAGGTTCGCCGTTGGGCGGAGAGGATGATAACGCTGGCTAAGCGGGAGAGCCTGCATGCCAGGCGCCGTGCGCATCGTTTCCTCCGCCGCGACGCCGTGGTCAAGAAGCTCTTTGACACGCTGGCCTATCGCTACGCCGAGCGGCGGGGAGGATACACGCGGATCATCAAGATAGGGCCGCGTGCCGGCGATGCCGCGGAGATGGTCTACCTCGAGCTGGTCGACCGGGTGGTGGTGGAGAAGGAGAAGCCAAAGGAGAAGAAGGAAAAGGCGGCGACGCCCTCGGTGAAGGGGA
>CBDVCL010000475.1:0-2233 GCA_965372475.1 uncultured bacterium
AGTGAATGCTGAATCCGCAATCCGCAATCCGAAATCTACAATACGCGCGCTCTTGTTTGTTCTGATGCTATTCATGCTATGTGATACGCTCAGCGCGCGAGGAGAGCCCGTGGCCTTTATCGGCATCAAGGCCGCCCCCGACGTGCCGGCTGAAATAGCGGCCAAGACAGAGGGGAAGTTGCGTTCCCTGCTGGGTGAGGAAAAGGCGCTCGACCTGTGGCAGGACAAGGAATACGAGAAGGCGCGCGAGGAACTGCCGGAACGGTTGCGGGGCGATTGCCGTGACAGGGATTGCCTCGCCGAGATAGGCCAGGCCGTGAAGCTTGGATATATCATCTACGGCGAGCTGCGCCGCTCGGGCCAGAATTACGAGGTAGAGATCCGCCTGCTGGATGTTGTGCTCAAGGAGGACTTCGCCGCGAACATCTTCATGCAGGAGGAAGATATCGGCCCGATGATGGGGAAGGTGGTGGCAAGGTTCGGCGAGAAGGTGCCGGAATTCGAGCGGGGCCGCGAAGAAGCGGAGGAGGAAGAGGTACGAAGGGAAAAGGAGATGGCTGCGCTCGACGAGGAGAGGCAGGAGAAACTGGTCCAGTTCGAGGCGGATAGGAAGAAGCGCCAAAAAGGGCGGGAAAAGGAACTCAAGCAGAGAAGGAAAGATCGGGCGAAAAGGCGCAAGGAGCTCTACGAGCAGCGGCGCCGCGAATTGATGGACGAGATGGGCGTCAAGGGCAAGCTGGGCCTTGCGGAGGCGGCGGTGATCGTGCCCCTCTTCTGCGCCTCGGGCGGGCTGACCGTCGGGCTTATCAGCCACCTCAAGATGAAGGCGGAGCAGGACGAGCTAGCTAACCTGATCAACGAGGGTTTTCGCGAGGCGCAGGAAAACAGCGTAGAAGGATGGCGCAAGAGGCGGGACGCATCGTTGACGGTCGGCTACGTCGGCAGCGGCCTGGCCCTGGTAAGTTATATCTGGTATAAGAAGAGCGGACGGAGTTTCACGCTGGCACCGCAGGAGGACGCGGTGCTGGTTGCCTGGCAGAGGAGTTTCTGAGCGGGAGCTGTGTTTCAATGCGGCGTTTGGGATTCAGAATTGTTTTCTGACGCAATTCAGCATTCCGAATTCAGCATTCAGAATTCCATCAAGGGGGTATAGCGTATGTTCGCATTTCTCAAGAGTCCCGAGCGCCGCTTCAAGGGCGGCCTCGCTTTCCTCATCGTCGTGTCGGTGGCCCTGGCCATGGCCGCTTTCCTGCAGGCAATGGTCTTGGGTGAAAAGCTCAGCCAGATCAGCCGCCGCCACTATCCGGCACTGATGGACAGCAACCGCCTGCTGATGGAGGTGGTCGTCGTTTCCGGCGCTTCGAATTTCAGCCCCGCCAGCATGTCTTCCCTTACGGGTTCCTTCGCCATGCAGGAGGCGGTGGAGCGCTACGCGGAGTTACGCCGGCTGGCGGAGAATATCAAGGCATACCTGAAGGACGACGAGCTCAAGGGGAAACTTGACGAGATGCAGAGGCTGGCGGCGAGGAGCATGGACCGTTTCACCAGTCTGCCCCGCTTGAAGGGTAACAAGAAGAAGGATGCCCTGGCGGAGCAGAGCTGGGACGGCCAGATGCTGAACGAGCTAGCGACGGAAGTCAACGACGCCATCCGCGGCAAGACCGACAAGAGCATGCAGGAGGCACAGCAGGCGACGGACAGGTTCCGCTGGCTGGGCATCGGCCTGCTGGTGATGGTGGCAGGCGGCCTCTCGCTCGGGCTATTGGACTACGGCTTCCTCGTGGCGCGGCGCCGCCAGGACTACGAGCAGTTACTGCACGCCTCGATATCCGATGTCGAGACCGGGCTTTACAACCGCGAGTACTTCGAGCGGCGCCTGCTGGAATTCATAAACTGGGCGCGCCGCAAGAAGACGAACACCGCGGTTGTCCTCATCCCGGTGTCCTCGACCGAAGTGGCAAAGCTGGGGGAGGAACTGCAGCGGACGGTGCGAGATTACGACCTTTGCGCGCGCTTTGACCGGGACACCATCGCCTTGATACTCAACGATTTGGAGACGGGCCAGACGGACAGGGCCCTGTCCCGCCTGGGGCTTTCAGCCGGCTCGGTAGTAGCGCCGGGGGAGCGCCGCTGCGCCATGGCGGGATTCCCGGGCGACGGTGAGAAGGTGGACGACCTCTTGCGCATTGCCCAGGCACGCCTTAAGAGTGATTCATGATCCGGGAACTCGGAA
>CBDVCL010000476.1:0-2219 GCA_965372475.1 uncultured bacterium
TTTTTCATAGAGCCCCCATGTCTTCCTGTCGGAAGACAGGAATGGGGGCGGTCTATTGCTCTATTGCTCAATTGCTCAAAACAGTCTACCTACTTTGTCGTCTCCTCCCCCTCCCTCTGCGGCAGCGGCGGAATGTCATCCTGCTGCGGCGGCAGGATAGCATCATGGATTATGCCTGTATTCAATATGCCTTCCCAGTTAAGCCACTCCATCACCTTTCTCAACTCCCTCCCTCTCCCTGTCGTTGCCTCCTTCAGCTCCCTCGGCAACTCCAGCAGGTGCCATTCCTCGCCCAGCCAGACACTCTCTCCCTTCTTCATCCGCTTCAAGGGGCCGAGCGCCTCGATCTCCACGTAGGGGACATCCTTGGTGTTGGTATACACCTGCGCGGAAGTCCCGCCGTCCGAGTATTCGCCCTTCGCATCGTAATCGTATTTTTTCAAATACACCAGGCCTTCACAGACATAAGCGATCCACCCCGCCTCTCCCCTGCCGCCTATCTTGGCCTGGGTCAAACCGTCCCACGCGGCGATGACCAGTCCGTCCTCCACGCGAAACTGCCCGCTCCCTTTCGCCTTGTCGTCCCAGCAGCGGAACCCTCCCTCGTATTCGCTCTTCTTGAACGCAGGGAAGAAGGCGACGCCGGGGGCGTTTACCTGGGTAACGTCCCAGACGGCCCAGGCTTGCTCCTGGTCGGCGAGGCTGTGCAGTCCCTGCTTGAGGACAACCTTGCCGTCCGCCGCCAGGCTTATCTCGCGCGTGAAATAGAGGCCGTACTTCTCGCTGCGGCTGCCCACGAGGCGCAGAACGCCGTCCGCGGTGACGTCGGCCTTGGCCGGCCCGTAAGCGAGCGCCATGTCCGGGGGCCAACCGTCCCATTTCTCGCGCCACTTGTCCTGCGGCGCCTGCCAGGTCTTGTAACCCCCGTAGTTGACCCATTCCTCGTTAGGCGAGTGCACCTTTCCCGCCTCGGCCTCGTTCTCCCAGCAGATATTCACCCCGCCGCGTGAGTATTCCATTATCCTGCCGCCGATGGCGGGGACGACGACGAGGGACACGTCCCCCGCGCTCAGGCGGTACGACCCCTGCCAGCCCTTGTAGTTGATCCTCTCCATCTTCACCTCGGTCGCGGCACAAGCAGCCGCGGTAAGCAGAACAGACACCAGAGTCAAGACCACAGGCTCCAGACTTTTAGCCACCCACTTGCGCTTCATAACAACCCCTTTCTTCATTCGTTTTACTTGTTGCACGAGCAACGAGCAACTAGCAACGAGCAACTGCTTTCATATCTTAATACTCCGTCCTGACAAAGCTCTATCACATGCTAACGTCAACTCCAGCGACTTCAGTCCATCAGCGTAGCTGGAGATGTTGCCCTTCCAGTTGCCGCTGCTCACCTGCTTGAGGAAGAGGGCGTTCTCGTGGTCGTAGATGCTCCCCTTCTGTGCCACCATGCGCGGCGGCTTACCCGTCTCCTCGATGTGCAGCTTGCCCTGCCAGAGGTCCAAGCGATAGAAACGCTTCCTCCCCGAGAAGACTATCTCGTTGCGCCAGGCGTCTCCAACCCAGGTGTGCGTGTGGCCCGCCATCACCCCCCGCTTGAAATCCAAGCACAAGGCCAGCGTCTCGTCTATGGTGTAGCCCTTGGCCTTCTTCTTCACAGGGTTGGCGGCAAGGCCGACGACCGACCGCACTTCGCCCAGCAGGTAGCGCATCAGGTCGAAGTTGTGCGTCGCCTGGTCTATCAGGGCGCCCCCGGAAAGCTTCTTGTTATAGAACCAAGCGGGCAATCCCATCGTCAGGCTGACACCACACATATAGAAAGAACTCACCGCATGCACCGAATCAGCCGCGACACGTTTCTTCAGTTCCTGCACGATGGGCATCGCCCGCAGTACGTAGCCAACTTGCACTTCACCCCGCCTCTTCTTCAACCCCGCTACTGTCGCCCTGGCTTTCTTAGCGTCCCGCTCCACCGGCTTCTCGCAGAAAACGGGAATACTTTTCTCGGCGCAGGCAAAGAGCGGCGCCTGCCGCACATGAGGAGGCGTGCAGAGCCAGACGGCATCCAGTTTCTCCTTCTTCAGCATCTGCCGGTAGTCGGCATAGCCCCGCCCACCGTACTGGCCGCGCCTATTCTCCAGGGCTTCCTTCCTGATGTCGCACAAGGCGGTTATCTCCACGTCCTTGCGTCCCTTGAGATAACCAAGGTGCACGCC
>CBDVCL010000477.1:0-2219 GCA_965372475.1 uncultured bacterium
CGGCGAAAGGCCCCCTGCGGCGGTCGGGGCGCACTTTCTTGCTTTTTCTCTCCCGCTTCTTCTCTTTTCTGAGATGCAGTTGTTTCTCTCCCTTCAGCACGGCGCGGGAGTTATCCGTTAGACGCAGGGAGCCGTAGCCCTCCACGTCTACGCTCAGAAAGTTTCTTGCCACAAGCTGTCGTACTACCGAGCGCCACCCCACCGCGTCCAGCTCTTTTCCTATTCCAAAGGTGCTCAGCCGGTCGTGGCCGAACCGGCGGACGCGGTCCGTGTCATGACCGAGCAGGACGTCGGTCAAGTGGCCCGCCCCGAACCGCTGGCCTGTGCGGCAGGCGCAGGAAAGCGCCTTTTGCGCCGCAATCGTGCCGTCCCATGTATCGACCGGCTCAAGGCACGTGTCGCAATTGCCGCAGCCGCCGGGGTGTTTCTCACCCAAATAACCCAAAAGGGCCTGGCGGCGGCAGGTCGTCACCTCGCAGAGGCCGACCAGGGCGTCGAGCTTGTGGCGCTCTATGCGTTTTCGGGTCTCGTCCGCGGCGGATTCCTCGATCATCCGTCTTAGCACAATGATGTCCTGCAGACCGTATGCCATCCATGCGCCGGCCGGGAAGCCGTCGCGGCCCGCTCGGCCCGTTTCCTGGTAATAGGCTTCTATGCTCTTTGGCAGGTCCAGGTGGGCGACAAAGCGCACGTTGGGCTTGTCGATGCCAAGGCCGAAGGCGATGGTGGCAACAATGATTATGCCTTCTTCCTTGAGAAAGCGGTCCTGATGGCGCTGGCGAACATTTGCGGGAAGGCCCGCATGGTAGGGAAGGGCCTTAAAGCCCTTCTCCCACAGCCGCTCGGCCAGTGAATCCACCTTCTTTCGCGACAGGCAATAGACGATTCCGGCGTCACTCTCGTGCTCGTCTTCGATAAAACGCAGCAACTGCTCGCGGGGCTTTTGTTTCTGGGTAATGCGGTAACGGATGTTAGGGCGGTCAAAGCTGCTTACAACGATCTTCGCCTTTTCGAGGTCCAGGCGTGTTATTATCTCGCTACGCGTGGCCTCGTCAGCGGTGGCTGTAAGCGCGATGCGGGGTATGTCGGGAAAACGTTCGTGCAGGACGGATAGCTGGAGGTAGTCGCGGCGGAAGTCATGCCCCCATTGGGAGACACAGTGGGCCTCGTCGATGGCGAAGAGGGCCAGGGTAGCCCGCCCCATTAAATCGAGGAAGCGCGGCGTCAGAAGCCGCTCGGGCGCCACGTATAGGAGGTCGAGCGCTCCCTGGAGCAATTGCTTCTCAACGCGCAGGCTTTCATGTACGTCCTGGGTGGAATTAAGGTAAGCGGCACGCACGCCCGATTGCAGAAGCGCGCTCACCTGATCCTGCATGAGAGATATAAGGGGCGATACGACAATGCCCGTTCCGGGGCGCATTATGGCGGGTATCTGATAGCAGAGAGATTTTCCGCCGCCGGTCGGCATGAGCACCAGCGCATCGCCGCCCGCCATAAGCTGCTCGATCACCTCCTCCTGGCGGAGACGGAAGCGGTCGTAGCCGAAGACGGTTCTAAGGATGTGTAGGATCCTCCGGTCGCTCATCTGCAAATCACCATAGGCGATGTTATCCAACCACAAAGAGGCGTGTCAATCAGAGGTAGCGCTGATGTGTCCCCAGTTCTCGCTTGCACCCCCGACAAGTCGAGGATCTCCCGCCCCGATAAGTCGGGGCGAGGATGCTCGATACCGCCTTGCGGTATCGGCACTCGACCCCGCCTGTTAGGCGGAGTCGGGGCCTGCCCTGAGCAAGGGCGGAGGCTCGAAGCGCTGTCCAAATCGGCGAAATTCGGCTGTTTTTCCTTGACAAAACCGGTTTCGTGCATATAATATTATAAGGAGAGGATAATAATAATGAGGCCGAGGAACTGGCTGATCGGGCTGGCGTTTTTATTCCGTGTGGGAAATGCGGCTGTAGCCGCAGAAAAGGTTCAGGACATCATCCGCCGTTCAACGAGAAACGGCGTTTTTTTTTAACAAAACCGGTTTCGCGCGTAAAAGGGGGAAATAACAATGAAGAAGCAGCTGTTCTGCGTGGTTATGCCGGGGTGTTTGATTGCTCCGAACGCACTGGGGCTGGACGCGGCGGGGCAGCCTGCGACGCCGCAAAGGAAGGTTGCGCGATGAAAAAGCGTAAGGGGACGGTTCACTTGGGCACGCTGCTCGTCTTGGTGATGTG
>CBDVCL010000478.1:0-2215 GCA_965372475.1 uncultured bacterium
CGTCACCGAAATCGACCTGGCCGAGGCCCCCGCGAACCGCGGCGGCCACATAGTCGACCGTCGGCCGGATATCTACAACTTGTAACAAATGTCAGGTGCGACGGCTCGCACCGCTTCAAGATTCAAGGAGACACAAGATCATGAGCAAAAGAGTTATTGTCATTCCGCTGACCATTGTGTTGCTCTCGGGCTGCGCGAGCACAAACATCGATACCGACAATGCAGGATACGTCTCGCTCTTCAACGGCCGTCCGACGATAGCCATCAGGACGGTCTTTGACAACCGCGCCGAAGACCATCGCTTGCGGGTGCTGTTCCCGACGCCCTTCAGGCCGCGCACGGTGAACGCTGCGGGACATTTCCACGTCATCGAGCGCAGCGTCGATAAGCCGTCAGGGGTGGGCTGGGTGGAACGGCCTTCGCCGACCGACCACCAATTGGAGTATGTCTCGCTCTCCAATGGCCGGCGTGGCCTGACGCTGATCAACCGCGGCCTGCCGGAATACGAAGTGATCAAGGGGAAAAAGGGGCACACCCTTGCGCTGACGCTGCTTCGCGCCGTGGGCTGGCTTTCGCGCGACGACTTCATCACCCGCAAGGGGCACGCCGGCCCCGGTTTTCCGGCTGTCGAAGCGCAGTGCCCTGGCGAAAACAGCTATGAGTATTCGTTGCTCTTCCATCCCGGCGACTGGCGAAGAGCAAGGGCCTGGCGTTTCGCGCACGACTTCAACTCGCCCCTGGTGGCGCGGCAAGCCGACAGCAGGGAGGACGGCGGCCAGCCGGCGCAGATGAGCCTGCTCAGCCTGGCGCCCGACAACCTGGTGATAAGCGCGGTAAAGAAGGCCGAGGACGACAAGGGTATCGTCGTGCGCTTTTGGAACACCACGGCTGAGGAGACAAGGGGTGAATTGTCTTTCTACCGGAAGCTGAAAGCGGCGTATCTTGCCAATATGAACGAGGAACGCGGGCGGCGTTTGTCGTTGGTTGGCGGGAGGGGAGTTAAGCTGAAGGTGAGAGGATTTGAGGTGGTTACGTTGAAGTTGTATTGTTAGTGGGTTTTAGGGTTTTCTGGTCTTAGGGTTTTAGGGCTAACTCTTATTCTCAAACCTTAATACCCTAACACCCTAACGCCTTAACACCGAACCAAAGGAGCCCCGACAATGAAACAATCAATCTGCCACTACAGTTTTCACAGGACCTGGGAGGCGGAAAAATGGGACTGCAACAAGCTGGCCGAGGAAGTGAAGAAGCTTGGCGTTCCCGCCGTGGATTTTCACGTGCGCTACCTGGGTGAACCCGCCGACGCCGCGGCGCGCGTCAAGCAGGCCCTGGACAAGAGCGGCCTCGTGCTCTCGGGCATCTCGATGTCCAACGAGTTCAACCAGGAGGATGCGACGAAGTTCAAGCAGCAGGTGGAGTCGGTGAAGACCTGGCTCAAGGTGGCGCGCGAGGTGGATTCTCCTGTCAGCCGTATCTTCGGCGGCTGGATCAAGGACAGGAACGACAAGGCGGCGCTCGAGGCGAGTTTCGGCCGCATCATTGACGCCCTGGGCGAGGTGACGCGCGAGGCGGAGAAGCTCGGCGTCGTGCTGGCGCTTGAGAATCATGGCGGCCTCCCCTGTACGGGGGCGGAACAGGTAGAGGTGATCAAGAAGATCGGCTCAGACAACTTGAAAGCGACCATCGACGTGGGTAATTATATGCAGGCCAACGAAGAGGCGCACGAAGGCACCGCGGCCGCCGCGCAGTATGCCGCTTATGTCCATTTCAAGGATTTCAAGAAAGTGCCTGGTACCGACCCCTGGGAACTGGAGGCCTGCACCGTAGGCGCGGGTGACGTCGACCACCGCAAGTGCCTGGAGGCGATGAAGCAGGTCGGCTACGACGGCTTCGTGGCGCTGGAGTACGAGGGCAGTGAGGATGAGCGAAAGGCGGTGCCTGAGAGTGTGGCGTTCATGCGGGAAATCATGAAAGACTTCTGAGAGGTGGGGTCAAAGGGCCAAGGGGACAAAGGGGCAAAGGTTCTGCAGTCGGGTCAACCCTTTACACCATTGTCCCTTTGCACCTTCTGTCCTGAGAACTTTCCATGGATGACAAACTGGTAACAATAGGCCAATTCATGAACAACGTCGAGGCCCAGTTCGCTTCGGAGGCGTTGACGCTGGAAGGAATAGAGTGTTTTATCACCGATGAGCATATCAGCAGCATCTGCAAC
>CBDVCL010000479.1:0-2210 GCA_965372475.1 uncultured bacterium
CGCACCACCTCCACCAGGTAATTGACTTGAGCGTCACTTAACGCCGGGCAATTTCCCCAGTATATGCCGCAGTCCATGATCCGGCTGGCATTCTTCAGGTCCGACACCTTGCGGCAGGGGATATGTTCAAAGGCAGGATGCCGCGCCAGGTTGCCCGTCACCACCGGCCTGGTCTCGACCCCTTTGCTTTCAAGATAGCGCCGGAACTTCTCCCGTTTTCCCCTCGCAGGCAGCAGGACGGCGAAACCAAACCAGCTCGACTCCACGCCCTTGCGCGCGCCCGGTATCTCCAGCCATGATAAATGGCGGAGCTCTTGGCGCCAATGCTCAGCGATATCGCTGCGCCGCTTATTGAGACCGCGAAGTTTCTTCAATTGCTCTATGCCGAAAGCGCCCTGTATCTCCGTGGGGCGCATGTTGTAGCCGGTATCGATGAAGAGAAAACGCGGGTCAATGCGCGGGTGCTTTCGCTCCCAGGCACGCTGGGACGGCAGGCCGCGCGTCCAGCCGTGCGCGCGCTGGGAAAGGAGCACCTCGTAGAGCTCCTTGCGGCCGGTGACTACCATCCCTCCCTCGATAGTCGTAATATGATGGGAAAAATAGAAGCTGAAAGTCCCCAGGTGACCAAAGCTCCCGGCATACCTGCCGCCTATCTTCGTGCCCAGGGCCTCGCAGGTGTCCTCGACCACCGCCAGCCGCCGCGGCGCCAGCCGCTTTATTCTCCTCATATCGGCGCCGTTCCCCAGCAAGTGTACTGGCATCACGGCGACAGTCTTGCGGCCGAGCCCCTTCTCGATGTCCTCCACCTTGACGCAAAGGTCATCCAGGTTCACATCGCACAGCACCGGCTTACAGCCGAGCTGGACTATCGGCCAAATGGTCGTCGACCAGGTAAGCGCAGGCACCAGCACCTCGCCCCCCCGCCGCAGTAGATTGAAACGCCCCGCACGAGGGCTAGCCAGTGCCGAGAGCGCCAGTAGGTTGGCCGAGCTGCCGGAATTGACCATCACCGCGTAGCGAACGCCGAGCTTCGCGGCGAAAGCGGCCTCGAAACGGCGTACCTTCTCGCCCATGGTGACGCGGTCACTTCTGAGCACGCGCACCGCGGCGTCTATCTCCTCTTTGCCATATGTGGGTAGGTTGAGTGGTATCTTCATCTTCAGCAAGTAAAAAATAGAAAGGAAGAAGGAAAAAGTAGCATCCACTTCCATTGCTCTTGCAGTTTTTTTCCTTCTTACTGCTCGCTTTTTCTTTTCGCGCTTCTTCCTTCACCCGCGCCCTTTGGGCGCGGTGGCGCCCGCCCGCCGTCGCCAAGGCTATGGCGGGTAAACTCCGGGACGCCACTACTGCTCTGCTTTTTCCTTTTTACTTCTTACTTTTTCCTTTATATACATCCTCAATAAACGCCCACTCCTGCCGCAATCCTTCCTCCAGCTTCACCTTTGGCGTGAAGCCCAGCTCGCGCCGCGCGCGACGCGTATCGGCCAGGGTGTGGCGAACATCGCCCTTCTGTCTGCCGACTCTCTTCACGACCATATCGCGGCCGGTCACCTTGCTGATCAAGGCCAGGGCGCCGTTCACCTCTATGCGCGAGCCGCCGCCGATGTTGTAGATGGTGCCCGGCCGTCCCTTGGTCATCGCCAGCAGGTTGGCCGCGACAGCGTCGCCTATGTAAGTGAAATCACGCGTCTGCTTGCCGTCACCGTATAGCTCAAGCGGCTTGCCGCGCAGGACGGCGAGAAGCCACTTGTGGAAAGCCATATCAGGTCGCTGGCCCGGCCCGTAGACGGTGAAGTAGCGCAGGGCCGTGACCGGCACGCCGTAGTTGCGGTGGTAGGCGAAGCACAGGTTTTCGGCGGAGAGCTTGCTCACGCCGTAGGGCGAATAGGGGCGCGGCCTGGCCGTCTCCCTGAGGGGCAATTCATCCACATCACCATACACAGAAGAGGAAGAGGCATAGACGAATGCCTTCAAGCTTACCTGCCGCGCCGCCTCGAGCAAGACCTGAGTGACCTGGATGTTGTTGCGAACGTAGACGCGGAAGTCGGTTCCCCAGGAAGCGCGTACGCCGGGCTGGGCCGCCTGGTGAAAGACCGTGCTCACGCCACGCAGAAGCCGCGGCAGGTCAGCCTTCAGCAGGTCAGCCTTGACGAACTTGAACCCCTTGCGGCCGACTAAGCATCTCAGGTTGCGCGTCTTGAAACGTCTAG
>CBDVCL010000480.1:0-2203 GCA_965372475.1 uncultured bacterium
TGACCTAAGGAACTATAAGTCAAGGTAGTATATCATATGGAAGTGGGGGTGCAAGTGAAAAGTCAGTGGTGGGCTACTTCATATCGCGGAGAGCGCCGAACCCTTCCGCTCACTTCGTTCGGTCAGGGCGCGGAGTACGCGGAGGATGTCTTTCGAAACATTCTCTGCGCTCTTGGCGGATTCTCGGCGTACTCGGCGGGCAAATGCAGCCCCTTATCAATCCCCACTACCCGATTCCTGCTTTGCAGTTTCTCCCTAATGATATCCGGGGGTGAGAAGCCGCGCGCCCGCCTCCGGCGAGCTTTCCGATCGCCGCGCCGTGGCCCGGCGCAGAAGCTCCAGATAAAGAGGATTCCGCGGCTCCGCCGCAAGCAAACGGGAGCGGATTATGCTGACCGCTTTGTCATTTTCCCCGCGAGACACGCATAGACCGGCCAAGTTGTAATTGAGCGCTAAGTCCCCCGGATGGTGCTCCAGGCCCTTGGAATACACGGCTGCCGCCTCGTCGGACCTCGCATCATCCATGGAGTAGATATTTCCCAGGTTGACGAAGGCACCTGCGAACGACTTGTCCAATTCGGTCACGCGCTCGTAGCATTTCGCCGCCTTATCATAGATGCGCTTGCGCAGGAGAGCGTCACCTCGGCTCATATAGTAACCCGCCCTCATCGCCGCCGTTTCTCCGCTGACCCCAAACACCCTCTCGCGCATTTCCTCCCCATCGTTCTCCATAAGCAAGCGGCTGATCTCCCCGTCCAGGGCGGGGTTCAAGCTGTGAGCCCGGGCAAGCGACGCCTCTGCCTCCGCTGCCTTGCCGCGCGCCAAATCGATGCGGCCGAGGTTGAGATAGGACCTTGAGCGGTAGGGCTCCTCAAGAGACGTGGTCTGGCGATAGTAGCCGTACGCCTCACCCTGTTTTCCCTTGCGCGCCAAGGCATTGGCCAGGGTATAGTGGCCGTCAGACACGGCCGCCGCACCCCGGGGCGGAAAGGACAGGCTATTCAGCTTGAAGACCGCGAGCAGGGCCAGCACCAGGCATCCCCTTAGCGCCAGGCGGCGAAAATCACGCCGGCCGGCCAACGCCCCGGCCTCTGCCAGTAAGCCGGCGGCCGGTATGATCAGAAACGCTACGATTGGAAGCCTGTAACGCCCTGTGACGAAAAAAAGCAGGATGCTCAGCGAATATGCCAGGATGAAGCCCGCCATCATCCACCAGCGACGGTCCTTGCGCAGCACCGCCAGCCCGGCAAAACCCAGCGGCGCCAGGAGCGGAAAACCGATGAAGAACGGCAAACTTATAAAACCAACGTAGTCACGGAAGAAGTATATGTTCTGGTTATTCGATATCTCCACGTTGTTCAACAGGTAACGCAACTTCTTGAGATATAGCGACGCGGCCTTTCCCGGCTGGTTGCAGACAAAGCTCAGCCCTTGCCGCAACCAGTAGCGAGACACTTCCGAAGGGTAAAGAGACCTGCCCGAATCCTCCTCGGCAATCCTGATGCTGTCCAGATAACCGCCCCACCAGGTGGCTCTCGTCCCGGGTAGGATCGCCGTCTTGCCGTCGCTATATTCGTTGTTGCCGATATAGAAATTGACCCCGGCCTGGGAGGAGATCAGCACCGTGTCCCCGCTGACAACGTAATTACGGAATGTCACGGGGACGATGCAGGCAGTGATCCCCAGCACGACCAGGCCCGACGCTTTCAAAGCCGTCACCCCTTTGTCGGGGGGCATATAGAGCTTGAGCAGCCAGAAAACAAGCACTGGAAAAAAGAGAATGATATTCGGCCGCGTGATCGCCGCCAAGCCAAAAAGCACCCCGCTCAAGGCGAAGAGACGCCCCGCGCCGCATCGCACCGCTCCCTCCAGCAACAGGAAGGCAGTCAGGATGAGCGGCACGAGAAGAGAAGGTATCAATAACTCGCCCTCGAAATATATGAAGGGCCAATAGAGAGCCGCGATCAACCCGGCGAGCATCGCCGCGCGCTGACCATAAGAATCCCCCCGCTGAAGACGGTGGTATTCTTGTTCCGATAAGGACCTCAGGCTCTCGCCTGAGAACCTTGTCCGACTACTACGTAAATCAGGGTCGGATATGTGCGCCCGATCCGCGGGCGATATGGTTTGGCGCTTCGTCCCCAAGCTAAGGCTTGGGGTCTTCGCGCCCGCGGAATAGTAACGGTAAGACAGGAGCGAGATG
>CBDVCL010000481.1:0-2196 GCA_965372475.1 uncultured bacterium
GCCGGTGCTGCCGACATACATCGCCGGCCGTTTCCTTACCGCCTCCAGGCCTTCAAGGATCTGTATCTGGGCGGCGCCGTAACTGCCGTCCTTGCTTTGCGGCTTCGGCTCGGCCTTCTTCTTTTCGACCGCCTTCTTCGCCATAGGATTGCTCTTTCTATTCGTCGCGGAACTAAGGAATTATGAATTCTGAATTATGAACGCTGAATCGCTTTTCTCATGACACCTAATTCATAATTCAGCCTTCATCATTCATCATTCCTATGCCGCTTGCCCTTCGACGCTATCTTGAATATCAGCCGCTCCACCTCTTCCTCCACTAGCGCGGCATTCAACTCCGCAAGCAGTTCCGCCTTCATCATCACGCACTCCATTAGCTGGGGGCTGCTCTCCACCGCCACCGTGAGGCGTCCCTTGCGGAAACGCCGCGGCCAGGTCTTGCCGACCAGCTTCTTACCTATCCCCTCCCAGGCCATGAAGACTTTGCTCTCCGCCAGCTCACTCTTGAGGCCGTACTTCTGCAGGAGCGCAGGCAACAGCTTGTCCATCGTCTGGAAGCCGCGCAGTTCCCGTGCGGTGCCGCTACCCTTCGCGTCGTTGCCCTTATCCTCGGAGTCCGCCGCCATTGCAGTAGATCAACCGGCCCTCCTTGCCACACGGCCATCCTCGACCAGGTATGATCTCGCTCCCTTCAGTTTAGAGTTTTTCTCCCATCCTTCCGTCGCGGTCAAAAAAACCTGCGCCCCGCCATCAAGACAGTCCAAGAGATAGCGACGGCGGCCAGAGTCCAGTTCGGAGGTGATATCGTCCAGCAGCAACAGGGGATATTCCCCGCTCACCTCACGAAAATACTCGCACATGGCCATCTTCAAGGCCACTACCGCGGTACGTTGCTGGCCCTGGGAGCCGAAGTCCCTCAGGCCTCGCCCCTCTAAATGAAGCGACAGGTCGTCGGTATGCGGTCCCAGCGAAGTATAGCCGCGCCTGACATCCGCGGTAAGCGACCGGGCCAGTTCCTTGCGGGAGAACTCTCTCAAGTCCTCTAATCGCCCGCCATCACCAGGGCCCAGTTCTCCGAGAACGGAGGAACGGTAGCGGACTTCTAATCTCTCCCCGGCGATCTTCTCCCCCAGCCTCATCGCATGCCCCGCCAAGGCATTCGCCGCACGCCACCGGCTGCCGCTCAGTTCCGCCCCCAATTCAGACAACTGCTCATCCCAAACCGCGAATTCCGCCGCGCTGGGTTTCCTGCCGGCACATCGCTTCAGGAGCTGATTGCGTTGCCTTAAGGCACGCTGGTAGCGTGACAAACGTGCCAGGTACGCCCCCTCAAGCTGCGATAGGCTGGCGTCAAGAAAAGAGCGCCGCTCAGACGGTCCGCCTTTGACAAGAGACAGGTCGTCCGGCATGAAGAACACAGCCTTCAGCACGCCTATCAAGCGCGAAACGCGATGACAGGGCTTCCTGTTCAGGTGCGGCCCCTTGCGGCCGTCCCTCCCCAAGACAAAGCCGACTTCGTTCCCGCCGTCCAGGCCCTCCAGCTTCGCGCTCAAGCTGGCTTCCCGGCAGTCCCAGTGAATAAGGTCTACCGCAGAATTCGTCCGCGGCGAACGGGCGGTAGCCAGAAAGTAGATGGCCTCCAGCAGATTCGTCTTTCCCTGGGCATTCCGGCCGAGAAAAACGTTTAATTGCGAATCACAAGCCAAGCGGCAATCTTTATAGTTCCGGAAGCCGTTTAGCTTAAGGAGATTTACTTTCAATATACTATACTCTTACCCTCTGACAGAAACAGATACCCAATAATAGCAACTGACCAAGTTCTTGTAAAGCATAAAGCACTGAAAGAAAGGCGAATATTCCGCTATATTCGCCTTTTCAGTGGGATTCATCCCGTTTCTTGGTGGAGCCCCCCGGGTAAGCCCGGGGCTCTCTGCGAAGGCGGGTAGTGGGTCATTCTGCGCCGATAGCGCCGGTATTGCCCTCATCAGCGTGATCAGCGAAAAGATAGCCCATTACTGACCTGATGCACGAGCGACCCTCCTTTGCCCCCCTGCTTGTCTGCTGACAAGCAGGGGGGCGACGGCGGAAGCAACCCTTCGACTCGCCCTGAGAAAGTAGAGTTCCCATAATGGCTCGCTCAGGGCGGGAAGGGCCCTGAGGGCAATCGAAGGGCTAGCGACTAGCGACGAAATAACC
>CBDVCL010000482.1:0-2179 GCA_965372475.1 uncultured bacterium
TCTACCTGTTGCATTGACCCGTCGCCGTAGGGGCGGACCTCCGCGTCCGCCCTATACATCCCACTTGCACCATGTGTATGGATACTCTCTATTGTCTTTTACCAATCCCCATCGCACAGGGTTGTTAAGGATATATCTCGCTGTTTCCACTCGGTCGTCCCTGTTTCTTATTCCATGATCCCAGAAACTCCTTTGCCAAACGGTACCATTATGGCCGACCCTATGGAGCATATTGGTTGTATATGCCTTCCACCGCCGAAGGATTTCGACTAGGTTTAGGTCCGTTATCGCTGCTAGAATATGTAGGTGGTCTGGCATAAGAACGGCGGCACATAGGTCAGCCTGGTGGCTCGGGTTTTCCGTGGTCAAGCTGGAGAAGACGGCGAGGGCATAATCGTCGCGGGAGAATATCCTCTTCTGACGATGACAACTGACAACAAGATGGAAAGCACTGCCCTTCTGTTCGTACCTGTCAAGGGGCAGTCGTATCCTTCTTCTTTCCATCTTCTACGTTTCCTTGGTGTGGCGGACGCGGAGGTCCGCCACTACGTTGTTTGGAGTCCGTACATCTTGGCAGGATTATCATACATCCACATCTTGATGATCAGGGAAGCGTCCTTACGCGTGATATATCCCCGCTCCACCCGCTCGCTGAGCATCGCCGCAAACTCCCGTTCCACCATTCTCCGCTTGCCGTATGACCATTCCGCCATGTAGGCGTCGGAAAAGAAAAGGCTCACCTTGTTCAGGGGACAGACGTCCAAGCGCTCTTCCAGCATGCGGCGGATATATACGGGGTACATGTTGTGCCACCAGATGCCCGAGACGTGCAGGTTCGGATGCATCTTCACCATGATGTTCGTCTCTTGCGAAAAAAGGAAACTGCCGATGAACATGTCAAACTCTATCTCCCTGTTCTCAGCGACCAGGTAGGATATGCGCCTCAGCGTCTCGCCGCTGTAGGCGGCGATGGAGTCAGGCCCGTGCCAGCGAGGCCGTTTCTTGGGACGTTTGCCTCGACGGTGGCGTCGCCGCGGTATGCCTCGCTCCGAGCCGAAGAAGAACTGGTAAGGCAGCTTGTGCTCCTTCAACTGTCCCAGCAATGCGTTAAAGGCCATCACGCGCACGGCGTTATCTTCCTCGGGCGTGGTCGGCTTCTCCGCGTTCACCTTCTTCAGCGCCTTGTTCACGAGTGTTTCGTCCTCGCGGTCGTAGAGGAAGTCCACCGTGGCCCAGCCGAGAAAGGCCTTGATCATCTCCCGCTCGAATGGCTGCAGGAAGGCGCCCGCCGCGGCGACGAGGTCCGCCGCCTTCTTCAGCGGCTTTTTCGTGCGGCGTGCCAGGAGCCAGGATATCCAGTAGGCGTTGCCCGCGACGAAGGCCTGGTTCTCTATTACGGGTACGAAGATGTCCTTGTATGGTTGTGCGGCGGCGATCGCCTCTTCCTTGCTCTCTATGCGCCGCGTGAAATGATAGATATCGGCGAAAGTCTTGGTAATGCGCGCCTTTTTCAGTAGTACCTGCCTCGGCCAATCCTTGTCCGCCGCCTTTGCCGATACCTTCTTCATCATCCCTTCCAGGTTCTTGGCCGTGAGCGTTTCTTCCTTCATGCCGTATAGGTCCTGCAATACGCGTTTCAAAGCGTAGGCGGTGCCCGAGAAGCGTATCAACGGCAGGTAGGGCAGGGCGGCCTTGAGGCGCTCCCCGTCGTCTTCTAGCTCAAGCGCCTCGCGCGGCATCCCCGCTGACATCAGTTCGTAGGCGACGAAGTGATAGAAGACGATATCCGCCAGCGAATGCGCGCCAGGATGGTCCCACTTCAAGTGGCTGTGCACGTCGATCACATCGCTGTGCTCCACCTCCGCGAGGATATCTTGATGTAGGTTCTTCTTAGCCATGGGCGGCTATTATAGCACGCTAGACGCTGGACGCCAGACGCTAGACGAAATAAAGTTGACACTCTTGTTCGGAATACTTATAATCGCTCTGCTCAAAGAACCGGGGGACAATATGGCCGTATTCGGCGACAAGAAGCTGAAGGAAGAGAACGAGAAGCTCAAGCGCCAGCTTGATATCATCTCCAAGAAGGTCAAGCGTTTCGAGCAGAACGTCCGCACGGGCATCTTCAGCGTCGGCATGGATGCCGACCTGGAGATAGAAGCCCACCGTCTCGAGGTCC
>CBDVCL010000483.1:0-2158 GCA_965372475.1 uncultured bacterium
CTCCCCCTGTGCAACGTTACTACCGCGGAAAGAGAACATTCATCACCGGCGGCCTGGGCTTTCTCGGCAGCAACCTCGCCCATCGCCTCGTGGAGCTGGGCGCGCGGGTGACTGTGATGGACTGCTTCCTGCCCGGGCACGGCGCCAACTATTTCAACCTGGACGGCATAAGCAAGCGGCTGAAGGTCGTAAGGAAGGATATCAGGGACAGGTCCGCGGCAAGGTACCTCAAGGGACAGGACGTCGTCTTCCACATCGCCGGGCACAGCAGCCACGTCGATTCGATGAAGGATCCTTCCCTGGATATCGATATCAACTGCCGCGGCAACGTAGTTTTTCTCGAGGCGGTGCGGCAGGCTTGCCCGCGCGCGCGTCTCGTTTACTGCGGTACGCGCGCCCAATACGGGCGTCTGGACTACCAGCGGGTGGACGAGAAGCATCCCTTCAAGCCGGTCGATGTCTACGGCGCGACCAAGGCGATGGGCGAGATGCTCTGTTTTGTGCAGCAGCGCGCCTACGGACTGCGCGCCAGCTCGCTGAGATTGACCAACGCCTACGGCCCGCGTCACCAGATGAGTAGCGCCAAGTTTGGCATATTCAACTGGTTCATCAGGCTGGCGATGGACGATGCGCCCCTGCCCATCTACGGCAAGGGGGACCAGAAGAGGGACTTTCTTTACGTTGACGACGTGGTGCGGGCCTTTCTTCTCCTGGCGATGAAGGAGAAGACGGTAGGCGAGGCCTACAACCTCGGCTGCGGCGTGGCGGTGTCCTTCAAGCGCATGGTGGAGCTGGTGGCGAAAGAGACGGGGAGCGGACGTATCGAGCACCGTTCCTGGCCCAAGGCGCGCAAGCAGATCGAGACGGGGGATTTTCTCGCTGATTATGGCAAGTTCGCCCGAGCCACCGGCTGGAAGCCGAGCGTATCGCTGCAGGACGGCATACGCTTGACGCTAGATTACTATCGGCAGCATCAAAGGCACTATTGGTAGAAGTCGGAGGCCCGGAGGTCGGATGCCGGATTCCGTGCATAAGCTATCCGACTTCCGACTTCTGACTTCCGGCTTCCCAAGAGGATACTGATGAAGATACTAATAACCGGCGGCGCAGGTTTCATTGGCAGCAATTTCTGCCATTATATCGCCGCTAAGCATCCCAAGTGGCAACAGGTGGTCCTCGACAAGCTGACCTACTGCGGCAACCTGGACAACCTGAAAGCGCTACGCGGCGTGAAGGGGTTCCGTTTCATCCGCGGCGATATCGCCGCGCCGAAGAAGGTGGCGCAGGCGATGCGCGGTGTCGGCGCCGTGGTGCATTTCGCGGCCGAGTCCTTCGTCGATCGCTCCCTGTATGCTCCCGTTGATTTCGTGCGCAGTAACGTGCGTGGCACGCAGGTCTTGCTGTCCGAGGCCGTGCGCGTCGGCGTGAAGAGGTTCGTGCACGTCTCCACCGACGAGGTGTATGGTCACCTCGGCCCAAAGGGTAAATTCAGCGAGAAGTCGCCGCTCGAGCCAAGGTCGCCCTACGCCGCTTCCAAGGCGGCAAGCGATCTGCTCGCCCTCGTCTTCTGGCGGAGCTGCGGCTTGCCGGTGGTGGTAACGCGCTGTTCCAATAACTACGGACCGCTCCAATTTCCCGAGAAGCTGATACCGCTGATGATAAGTAACGCCCTGGAGGGGAAGCGGCTTCCCGTCTACGGCAAGGGGCTGAACGTGCGCGATTGGATTTACGTTGAGGATCACTGCCGCGCGCTGGATGTCGTCTTGAAGAAGGGAAGGCCGGGGGAGGTATACAACATCGGCGGCGGCGCCGAGATGAAGAACATCGACGTCGTGAGGCGCATCGTCGATATCCTCGGTGCGTCGCGGCGGCTGATAAAGCACGTGCCCGATTCCATCCGTCCCGGCCACGACTTCCGCTACGCTCTCGATTGCGGCAAGATAGAGAAGCAACTCGGCTGGAAACCGAGCGTTTCCTTCCGCGAAGGCCTCGACCTTACGGTCGACTGGTACCTCAAGAACAAGTTATGGTGGCAGAAGATTAAGAAGAGGAAGTCCTTTAGGGAGTTTTACAGGAAGCATTACAAGATGTAGGCGCGTATTGCGTTTCTCCCCCCGTTGATGGGGGGAGACGGGTAGGCTTACCCATCTCGAGAGGG
>CBDVCL010000484.1:0-2154 GCA_965372475.1 uncultured bacterium
AAGCGCCCTTGTCACATATCGATTTGGACGCACTTATCCTTGACCCCTACATAACTAATACCACATTTCCACGAATAGTCAACTCTCCGGCAGCCGATTCATGCTCATTCCCTGTGTTTTCCGCGCTAATCAAACGTATTTACCCGATATTTCATCATCCGGTGTGCTCCTCCCAGAAATAGAAAAGCGGCCATCGGCCGCCTTTCTCGTCGTTTGTCATTAGTCGTTAGTCGCCTGCCCTGAGGGAGGCGAAGCCGAATCGAAGGGTTCGTCGTTCGCTACTTCACGAGCAACTAGCGACCCTACTTCGCCCAGGCTTGGCAGGCTAGCGACCAGCGACAGTCCTCGCGTCACGCCATTACCACCTATATGCCGGGCATGCCTCACTTGATACCAAGGCCATCAGCGGTATCTTCGAGCTGCCGTTCTCCTTCATGCGGTATATGTTGTTGGGGCCGAGGCGATCTGTATACCAGAAGATAAAGTCCCCGCCCGCCGAATAAACGGGGCACTGGTCACGCAGTATGTGCCACGTCAACTGCGTCAGGTCCGCCAGCAGTGTTATCGGCGGCGCGGCAGGGCTCGCGTCCATGGTGAAGATGTTGTAGTCGGTGGGATTATCGCCATTCAAGGTCGTGGCGAAGATTATCTTCGTGCCATCGGGCGACCAGGACGGGTACGTGCACGGCTTATTCAGGTCGGTCAACTGCGTGAGCATACTGCCGTCCGGCTTTACCTTGTATACCTCGTTGCCGCCCGCGCGCGCCGAGATAAAGACGATCCACTGCCCGTCCGGCGACCAGGAGGGCGAAGTGTCCGCGTTCGTCGTGTCCGTCACCATCGTCACCCCCGAGCCGTCATCATTCATGGTATAGATCCCCGGCACCCACTCCAGATCACGCTCCGACTGGAAGACGATGCGCGTACCATAGGGCTCCCACTCCGGCTGTTCGTCCTTCAGCGAGTGAGAGCCGATCACCATCTGCCCCGTACCGTCTGAGTTCATTATGTATATCTCTTCCTTGTTCAGGGAATCGCGGCCGGTCTGGAAGGCGATCCGCTCCGTTCCGTCCGAGGCCCAGGACGGGTTCTGGTCCATATACATCGGCGCGCCGTCCGCCGTCAACTGCGTGCGGATGGAGCCGTCCGCGTTCATCTTCATAATCACCTTCATCGTCGTCAACTCGTCCGAGCAATACGCCACGGGGCGGTCAGGCACGGGCGTCTCGGTTGCCGTGTGCGTGGGCGTATCGGTCCAGGTATAAGTAGGCGGCTCTGTCCAGGTGTTGGTCTCACTGAAGGTCTGCGTGAAGGTATCCGTAAAAAGCGGCGTGTTCGTCGTCAAGCTGTAGGTATAAGTAAAGGTAGCGGTGCCGGGCAGGGGCGTCTCCGTTGGCGACCGCGTCGGCGTGTAGAGGCCCGGGTTCGCCGGGTCGAGGGGATTGCGATGCTCGCGGCGAGAACAGGAAGCGACCAGGAAAAGGAAACAGAGGCCCAGCATCACTCCCGTGATCGCGACAGCTTCATACTTATTGGTTTCACCCTTGATCATCTCGTTCACGCTCCTTGCCGACGAAGCTCTTGCCCCCGAGCAACTTTGCCGACCTTATGATACCTCTATTATACCTATATATGCAACGAAATTCCAGTGTAATCCGTTTACCCCGGCGCAGGCAAATCGTGGTAGTGGGTGACTTTATCCCGCAGGGGCCGCCCCCATTCCTGTCTTCCGACAGGAAGACATGGGGTGCGGGGGGCGTACTCGGCGAGCGAAAGTAGCCCATCACCCAAACCGTGATTACCTTAACACAACGATGCGCACGATGCGCTGGTCGCGCGTTCCCTCAGCGTCCCTCGCCTCCACCACCACCACATACACGCCGCTGCCTACCGCCTGCCCCATGCCCGTATTCAGGTCCCAAACCACTTCCTTGCCCACCACGCTCAGCTGCCGTATCAGCTCGCCCGCGACGTTGTAGATGCTCACGCCGATCGCCTCCACCTCCCCTTCCACCGCGATCGCCACGCTCGCGCCGCTGATCACCGGGTTCGGGTATGCCATGATCCTGCTTATCACCTTCAGCTCGCCGTGCAGCACGGTCACCGTGCGCGTCACCAGCACCTCCCCCTCGCCGCTCAGCACCCGCACCTCCA
>CBDVCL010000485.1:0-2148 GCA_965372475.1 uncultured bacterium
GCACGGGCATCGGGCTTTCCATATGCAAGCGGATAGTGGAAAGGCACGGCGGCCGGATCTGGTACGATTCAAAGCCGGGCAGAGGCACGACGGTTCATTTCACCTTGCGGGGCAGTAAGGGGGTGTGAGATGGGAGGAGAGGATAGCGGACGGGCGATAGAGATCTTGCTCGTGGAGGATAACGAGGGGGACGTACGCCTTACGCAGGAGGCGATGAAGGAGGGGAAGGTAGGGAACAACCTAAGCGTGGTGAACGATGGCGTAGAGGCGATGGCCTACCTGCGCGCCGAGGGGAAGCACAAGAAAAGGACCAGGCCCGACCTGATCCTGCTCGACCTGAACCTGCCCAAGAAGGACGGGCGCGAGGTGCTGGAGGAGATCAAGCAGGACCAGGACCTGATGAGGATACCGGTGATCATCCTTACCACTTCCAAGGCGGAAGAAGATATTCTGCGCACCTATAACGGCCACGCCAACTGTTACATCACCAAGCCTGTCGACCTCAACCAGTTCATGGAGGTGGTGAAGACGATCGAGGACTTCTGGATCAGCATTTTTAACCGCCCCCCTACTGTCACTCCCGTTTTCGGCTCTATTTTTAAAAAGCCCGCGTATTCCTCTGTTGCTGTTGGGGCGGCCTTCCACGGCCCCCACCGGCCGCAGGCTGGTTAATGCGGAGAAAAGTGACCCGTTACCCGGAAGGAGGGGGAGATGGCCAAGCGAAGCAAGCGTAAGAGCGATGCGCGCAAGACCTGCGTGCTGATAGAGGACAACCCCGGGGACGCGCGCCTCATAGCCGAGATGTTGGGCGAGTGCTGCCCCGGCTTGCGCTTGGAGGTCTTCGGCACCCTGGGCGCGGGAAAACGCCGCCTGCTGCGAGGCGGCGTGACGCTGGTGCTGCTCGATCTCACGCTGCCCGATAGTATCGGCCTGGAGACCCTGGACGCGGTGAGGACGTGCAGCCCATCGGTGCCGGTGGTGGTACTTACTGGCACGGACGATACCGAACTGGGCGCCAAGGCCATCGCGGGAGGGGCCCAGGACTACCTGGTAAAGGGGCAGGTGGATGGGCCCTTGTTGCACCGTGCCAGCCGTTACGCGGTCGAAAGGAAGCAGGGGGAGGAGAAGCTGGAACGGACGCTGGATGAGTTGCGCCTCGCCCTTAGCGGCACAGTGAGCGCGCTCGCCGCGGTGGTGGAGAGTCACGACCCCTATACCTCGGGGCACCAGCGGCGCGTGGCGCAATTGGCGATGGCCATCGCCCAGGAGATGGAGCTGGAACGGGAGGAGATAGACGGCGTGCGTGTATCGGCGGTCCTGCACGACATCGGCAAGACGGCTGTGCCGATGAGCATCCTCAGCAAGCCCAGCAAGCTGACCGAGGCGGAGTTCGAGCTGGTGAAGATGCACGCGCAAGTGGCCTATGATATTTTGTTGCCCGTGAAGCTGCCCTGGCCTGTGGCCGATATAGTCTACCAGCACCACGAGCGCATGGACGGCTCGGGATACCCGCGCCAGCTGAAAGGCAAGAAGATCCACCCCTTGGCGCGCATTCTCGCCGTATCGGACGTGGTCGAGGCGATGTCCTCGCACCGTCCCTATCGCGCCGCGCTGGGCATGAAGGAGGCCCTGGGGGAGATAGCGAGGGGCAAAGGGCGCATCTATGACCGTGCCGTGAGCGAGAGCTGTATCAGGCTCTTTAGCGAGCAGGGCTTTGACTTCAATGGCCACGGCAAGGCCGAGGAGACGTTGATCATACAATGAGCAAGAAGCGCGAAGGCGTGGCGGTCGAGGCCGCCATCTATGATACGAAGCCGCTCGAGTATTTCCTCGTCAGCCAGTGCCGCGGCATAGGCGGCGCGCTTGGCGCCACATCGGGGGTGTTGTACTCGTTGGACGACAAGTCGAACGTGGCCCAGGCCAAGGCCGCCTTCGGCTTGCCGCGCAAGGACTGGCGTGATTTTCGGCCTGAGCGGGGCACCACCTTTCATGAGGCGCTGGCGCAGGGCGGCAGGTCCGCCTTGTGGACGGGCAAGCAGCTGGGCGCCATCCTGCCCCCCGTGCTGATGGAACTGTACCGCCCGCTTAGCGCTTTCTGCACTACCTTCCCCGCGAACGGCAGGACGGTGGGCTTCTTCCTCTTCTATG
>CBDVCL010000486.1:0-2140 GCA_965372475.1 uncultured bacterium
CAGGCAGCAAGGCCGGCAGGCGCGCTTCCCAAAGTACGCCGAGGATGATCCTCTTCATCGCCCCGCCCATGAAATCCTCAAGCGCACCGCGCTTGCGCTGCATCTCCAGCAGCCACGGCTCGCCTTTTATACCCGCTTTTTCCCCGGCAACTTTGACCGCACACTTGAAATCGCCCAGTTCGTCCACGAAGCCGAGGTCAAAGGCCTGGTTTCCGGTAAGGATGCGCCCGTCGGCGTAGGCCATAATATGCCTCCTCAGCATATCATCGCTGATATCTTCGCCCCTCAGTCCCTTTTTTGCGGCAAGGTGTGTTCTCAACTGCTCTCTCCTGCCTTCCAGCACATCTGAAACGAACTGCGCGAAGATATCGTCTATCGCCGCCTGAAAGAGGCGCTCCTCCCTTTCGGTCATTTCCCTGCTGTAATCGCCCAGGCTCTTATACTCCCCGCTCTTGATCGTCTTGAAACCAAGCCCTATCTTGCCCAGCAACTCCTCCGCCTGGAGAAAACTGGCGAGGACGCCGATACTGCCGGTAAGGGTGCCCGGATTGCAGACAATGTAGTCCGCTGCGCTGGCGATATAATAGGCGCCCGAAGCGCCCGCGCTGCCCATTGAGACAACGACCGGCTTGCCGGACTCAGACAGCCTGGCCACCGCTGCGTATATCTCCTGCGAGGCGACAACCCCTCCTCCCGGGCTGTTCACGCGCAGCAGCACGCCCCTTATCTTATCGTTCTCGGCGCACTTCTCCAATAGGTCCACGGTCCCCTGCGAACGGAAGATCGGCCCCTCGAGGCGCACCAGGGCCAATCTCTTTCCCATCACCGGAAAGCTGAACCGGTCTCCCCTTTCGTGCGCGTGTGAATACATCATCATCAGCGACGCCGCCGCAAAAAGCACGGCGATCAGCACGCAACCACCGATGATCATTCTCTTCCAGTTCGGTTCGGTCTTTGGCTTCATCATCTTATCCATTACTATATTCTAGCAGGTCTCATCTCTCTTGGCAACCGCAATTCGGGTAATGGGCGACGGTAGCTTCTTCTCCTCTTCTCGTCTTAACCTCTAACGTCCCACGCCAAACGTCACTTCAAGCATGATTTCGACGTTTGACCTTTGACCTTGGACGTTTGACGACCTTATCTCAGTCACGTTGACAGTCACGTCCTACCTATACCGCCGGGCCTGGGTAAAAGAATAGGGCGCGGCGAAGGCTTTGTCGGCGACGTCCTTCCTCACCCAGAGAACGAAATCGTAAGAGCCAAAACCCGAAGTGTTCCAGACCTTCCTCTTGACAAGGTAGCTGAGCAGGGAGAAGGTGTTTGCGCGCCTGCTCGGCTGCCACCATGCCCTCAGGCGATAGTTGAAGTGATGGTACCTCTCACCCAGGATCTCCTCGTTACGCGCGCTTCGCGGCTCCCCACGCACCAGGGTGTTGTCATCGGCCGTTATCACAACGGGCTCACTTGTCCCCTTATCCAGCACCGGCGGATGAGCACGCGCGTAGTGGCGCAGGTACCAGGAAAACGGCCAGGAGCAGGTGTCCTCAATGACCAGGGGCATAGTGTCGCCCCCCGTGCTGCGGCGTGATATCTCCTTTACCAGGTCGGCCACGATGGGACAATCCGGCGTGGACTGAGTATAGACCATAGTCTCAGCAGGGTCGGCGGCGCGCAGGAAGGAGAGACCGTAGCTGGTGCGTCCATGCAGGATAAACAAGGGCACTAACACTATCATCGCTAAACCCCCGTAATAAAGCCTTAGATCAGATGCGGCGATATGGTCCCGCAGCTCCCGCACGGCGATGGCCGCTATTATGTATGCGGGAGTCAGTATGTGCAAGCCCAGCCAGGGCATCCTCTCCCCCGCCATGCTGTAGATCACAAGCGCCAGCGCCGTCCAGTAAAACAGGAAAAGCCGCAGGGCATCGCCGCTCTTCGCCTCACCGCCCGCGATCAGCGCGCCCAAGCGCCGCAAGGCATGCATGAAGCCGGCGCCCAGCGTGAGCAGGCACACCATCAACTCGTTAGCAGGCAGAAGCGCAAGGTAATAGAAAAGGGGCTGATCCCCCCGCTTCACGCCATGCTGTCCCAGCCAGTATGCTACTCCCTTGTAAAAGCCGTGCAGCACGCCGCGCGG
>CBDVCL010000487.1:0-2133 GCA_965372475.1 uncultured bacterium
CCTTGGCCCGGAATACGCGGAAGGTTCGCAATTCCTTGAGCGATTGGCGAAGTTCGAGAAGGAACAGAGCACGCTCTTCGTCAGGCCGGCAATCCGGATCTGGGCGCGTGAGGAGGGCATGCCGGAAGAACAGAGAACCATGGAGAAGGACCTGGCATCGCTGCGCAGCGATGTCCTGTTGGCCCATCCGGCGCTGAAGTTCGACAAGCTCATGTTCTTCAAGAGACAGGCCTTCAAAGGGAACACCTACCAGGATAACAAGCACAACGCTGAAGGCGGCAGCCTTTGCGTCCTTTCGCCGGTGTCAGCGGAAGGCAAGGTCACCAGCCTCGTGCCTGAGCTCGACGGCGGGATATTCACCCGGTTCGACCTGTCGTTCGACGCTAAGAAAGTGGTGTTTGGTTACAAGAAGAAAGACAAGTCCTTCAGGATCTACGAGATTGATATCGATCCATTGAAGGGCGTGATGGTTCCGGGCAGTCTGCGGCAACTCACCTTCGACGTCGACAGGCAGGCAGAGGTAATTGCAGAGACAACCAAGCTATACGGGAATGCCGCTAAAGGCCATGGCTATAGCCTTGACGATATGGACCCATGCTATCTGCCAAACGGCAAGATCATGTTCTCCTCCACGCGCTCGATGCGGAATGTATTCTGTAATCCTTCAGTCGTGGCCAACCTGCACTTGATAGACGGCGACGGCAAGAATATGCGTTGTATTTCAGGGGGACCACTCAGTGAAATGGATCCCTGCCTGCTGGACGATGGCCGGGTCGTCTACACGCGCTGGGAGTACGTGGACAAGGGGCTGGGCAACGGGCAGAGTGTCTGGACAGTACGTCCGGACGGAAGCGGCGTGGACCACGTCTACAAGAACAGCATACTCCGTCCGGCCCAGCTGCTGAACACGCGCAGTATTCCGGGCAGTCGGCGCCTGATAGCGGTCGGCTCGCCGCACTGCGGCGGACGCCTGGGAGGCCCCGTTGTACTGTTTGACAATCGCGCTTCACGCCGTTCTGGCGAGGGCATGGACTGCATCACCCCCGAACAAGCCTACCCATGCATGAACGCGGCAAGGTACGATATGGGCTTCTTCCGCGAGCCTTACCCGTTTTCGGAGAAATTCTACCTCGTATCTCACGAGCCTGGCACAAGGAAGACGAAGAAGACGAAAAAGAAAGAGAAGAAGAACTACGGAATATATGTGCTGGACGCGTGGGGAAACCGAGCTCCGCTGCATCGGGACCCGGAGCTGTCCTGTTACCAGCCCGTGCCGCTCCGTCCGCGCCGCAGGCCCACCCAGATTGCCCTGGTCAAACCGAAGGACGCGAGCGAGGAGAAGACGGGCACGATATTTGTGCAGGACGTGTACCAGGGGATGACGGGTATTGAACGCGGAAGAGTCAAGTACCTGCGGGTCATGGGCGCGCTTCCGTGGCCCTGGAGTAAGAAAGGCATTTTCAGGGTCAGCAGGCACGGAACTGTCCATCGCAAGAAGGTTTATGGCATCGCGAAGGTCCACGAGGACGGATCGGCCTATTTCACCGTGCCGGCCGAAGAAAACATCTTCTTCCAGGCACTGGATGAGAACTACATGCAGTTGCAGCACATGGCCACATTCATAAACGTGATGCCGGGAGAAAAGAGGTCCTGCATAGGGTGCCACGAGAAGCGCAGGAGGGCGCCGAGGATGGCACGCGCCTTGCCGCAGGCCATGGGCCATCCCGCCCAGGCACTTGCGCCGCAGCCGGGTGATACGGGGCCACGCATGATCCACTACGCTACGGACATTCAGCCGATTCTCGATAAACATTGTATCAGTTGTCACGGCAGCAAGGACCCCAAGGGTCACCTCAACCTCACCGGGGAGCTGACGAAGGATTGGAGCCGTTCCTACGAGAACATTGTGGGCAAGGGCCTGGTTTCCGTCAGGGACAGTCGCTACGGCAGGTCCGGTTTCCGGCCCGAGCCGCCGCTGAGCTTCGGATCACACCTCAGCAAGCTGGTAGCGCAGATCCGCGAGGATCCCTGCAAAGGGAAGCTCACCAAGGAGGAGTTTATCAGGATCACAACCTGGGTCGATGCCAACTCGCCGTTCCTCGGTAGATACGGTGAGCATGGCGGCAGCAAGCA
>CBDVCL010000488.1:0-2120 GCA_965372475.1 uncultured bacterium
TCCCGCCCCGAGCCCGTTCTGCATCAGGTTGAGCACAGCGCGCCTGAACTGTGCCCCGTCCGCCTTGATCACCTTTGCCGCGGCGCCCCGCCCGATATTGGTCAGCACTTTCGCCTGGTGCGAAAACATCGCCGCCAGCTCCTCCAACGCCGCAAAGGGATGAAACGATTTCAATTTCGGCCGCGGCAGGGCCGCGAACTCCGAAAAAGCCGTCGCCATCTGGCGCATGGACTCTGTCTGTTCCAGCACGTTCGCCACGCAAATCGTAAGCACGTCCTTCTTTGCTCCTTTGATCTTCGCGTACTTATCGCCAAGGTGCTGTACCGAAAGCTGGATCGAGGTCAAGGGGTTCTTTATCTCGTGCGCGACAGCCCTGGCAACATCCCGCCAGGCATTAAGGCGTTGCGCTTCTACCAGCCGCCCACGGTAGTCCTGCAGGGACGCGGTCATCCTGTTGAAGGCCGTGGTCAAGCTCCCTATCTCGTCGCCCGAGGCCCCGCTTACACGCGCCGAGAGGTCCCCCCGCGCCACTTTTTCCGTGCCCGCCATCAAGCGCCGCACCGGCTCCATCACCCAGCGCGTGATGTAATAGGAAGCGAGGACGGCTATGAGAAAAAGGACCATCGCCGCCGCGAACATCTGAAGGTAGTACCTTCTGCGCAGCGCTTTCTTATTATGCAGCAACTCCTGGTAACGGCCCAGCGTACCGATCATGCCCTCTACCTTCTCGGCATAGACCCGGCTGAGGAAGTTCTCGGCGGCGACGATCCCCAGCAGTTCCTCGTTGTAGAAAAGCGGCGCCGCTCCCACCACCCGCCTCTCGTACCTTGAAAACTCTATTACGTGGGGTATGCTCTTGTCGAGCGCCGCCAGCGCAGCTTCCCTTTTCAACAGCCGCCTTCGCCCTCCCGGATACCCCGCAACGTAGCCACCGTCGCGGCGATAGACCTGGATGCCGCCGAGTATGTACCTTCTCTGGATGCCCTCAAGCCTCTTCTCTATCGTATCCCTGCTGCCGCCGCCCACCGAGCTTACCAGCGCCGCGTTCTGCGATATAAGCGAGAGGTAATTCACCAGGTGTTCCTTCTCCTTTGCCTCCAGTTTATCCAGCAGCTCACGCCCGTCATTAAGCGATTTCTCCACTCCTTCGTTAAGGCCAAGGTCGATCGTCTCCTCTACCAGGCGAGCGGTGTAGATCATGAGCAACAAGGTAGGGATCAGCGCTACGGCGAGGAAGAAGAAGAGCAGTTTCCAGCGTAAGGAGAGGTTATTCATTAGTGATCCACAGATTACACAAATTGATAACGCTTGTCTTGGGCGTTTTGCGAGCGACCAGCGACTAGCGACTAGCAACTGCCTTTATGTAGCGATTTTAACACACTTCTGCCCGAGCGTCAATAGCATCCTCACGGGAACCCTTCAGTAACAGAGCGACTGCAATTCCCGCAGGCACGTAGGGCCGTATTTCGTTTCGTCTTAACGTCGAACGTCCAACGTCACTTCAGGCATGACTTTGACGTTTGACGGCCTTTCATTGCTATTACGCGTGCTTGATGTTATGATAGCGGGCAAGAAATGCGAAAAATCGTCCTGCTATCAACAGTCGTCGCCGTCACTTTCCTTATTACCGTCGCCGCGCTCCTAGTGAAGCGCCTCACCCTGCCACCTGACGCGCCCTGGCGCAAAACCGCTGACGCTTTTAACCCGCACGCGCCCCTGGGCGAGCTGATCTTCGAATCACAACTGCGCGATTATTTCTATGGCGGCAAAGACTCCAGCCGACGACGCCTTGAAGCGTCCCTGCACGCCCTTAGCGCGGTCTTCGACGCCACAACGGGAGAAGCGGAGGCCGCACTTGCCGGGCGTTATCTACCCGCCCTATCTGCTGCCTGCCGCCTTACCCGTGACAGCAAGACGGCGAAGCTGGTGCAAGCGCTGAGCAAGGACCTTTCCATCCGCGTGCTCAGGTGCGAAAGCTGGGACGCCGCACACCTCGACTATGCCTCGGCCCTTCTCGGCGAGCCGTCACCCATTCTTCCCGGCAAGGGCAGGCAGCTCATCCTCACCAAGCTGGAAGGGGCCCTACCGTCCATTCGCCTCTCTCCCACGCAGGATGACCT
>CBDVCL010000489.1:0-2117 GCA_965372475.1 uncultured bacterium
CGGGTATGTTCTCGGGATTCCCCGCGTAGCTCATCAGGTCGAGGACTTTCAAACGGTAGGCGGGGTATTTCTTGAGGATATACTCGACGAAATTACTGCCTATGAACCCCGCTCCACCTGTTACCAGCAAGCTCCTCTTGCTCATGGCGTCTCCCTCCGCAGCAATCTTTATTTAGGCGGCCGAAGGAACCGGTGCGAGACCAGTTCGCGCGTACCGCCGTCACGCGACCAGTAGAGGGCGATCGTCGCCCGCAACCTCGCACCCCAATCCAGCACGCGGATGTCATGTTCACCCTTCTCCAGGCTGACGCTCCGCAACAGCTTTTCCTTGTTGCCTTCGTTCTCGTAGACTCTGACGCCGTCAACGAATACCACGCAATGATCATGCGGGGGCATCTCAAACTGATACTCCCCGTCTGCCGGCACGAGCAGCCTTCCCCGCCACTCGACCTGGTAGGGAAAGTTGAGTGTGCCCGAGTAGCTCGTCTCATACCAGCGCATCAGCACCACCGGATCAACCCTGCGGAAGACCGGCTTGCCCTTGAAGTTCCCGCCGGGGTTATAGTAGCTCCCCAGCAGTCCCTGCCGATGGTCGCCGCGAAACAGGTTCTGCCAGGCAACCGCCGTCGTTTTGCCTGTAGGTTCCACGCGCACGAGCTGAAGGGAGAAATCCTTCCCGCTTCCCACCTCTACCTCCAGCAGGTGAAACCCCTGTCTCAAATCGACCCTGCGTTCCTCGCCGTTCCCCCGCAGAACGCCAGCCATCAAGCCGCGTCCATCGAGCCGTACGCTGAAATCACAGCGGCCCCGCGCACGCAACAGGTAGCCCCCCACCTGCTCGGCGAGGATACAGCCCCGCCAGGCAGCGCTTTTTCCGCCCTGTTCCGCCTTGAAAGAGATCTGCCGCGCCACGCTGCGGCGCGGTTCCCCCGCCAGCCTACGGCGAGGGTAGAGTTCCATGTCCAGGCCGCGCGCCGCGAGGTAATCCTCCCCGCTCACGACAAAGGCCACGGCCAGCAGGTCTTCGGCATAGTTATCGAAGTGCACATCAAGCTTTCCCGGGGCAGGGCTAGGGAGTTCGTGGTACTCGGCAGAGGGATAGAACCCGCGCAGCCAATCTCTGAGATGGCGGTAGACGGGCTCAAGCATGATCACAGCCGTTTCCTTTTCTCCGCCGGCCTTGAGGAGCGAGATAGCGTTCTTCATGAATAAGTAGCGGATGTTTAGACCGTAATTGTAGACATCAAGCATATTGGCTCTCTGCCACAGACCCGAGATATAGGTCACCTGCACCGTGTCGTCCGCCTTTTGCCGCACCACTTCCTCTTGACGAAACGTTATCTGCCGCATCCACCTGCCGATCACGGCGTCAGAAGCAAAGGACCACTTCCAACACGAAGCGTTGTTGGCGTACTCAACGAAGTACATATGATAGTTCTTGGCCGTGATGCCGCAGAGCGTCAAAAGCAGCAGGGCCAGAAGCGTTGCGCGCGCCGCTTTTCCCCTGAAGATGTCCCTGAAGAAGCAATACGTCCGGGATAGCACCAGGCCGCAAAGCAAACTCACCACGGGAATCAAATGGCTGACACGCTGCGCTAGCGGCGGATTATCGCGACCAGAAACGACGCCGGGCAGGAGACCGCAGACCATCCAGGCAGCGAGGAGAAACATCTTTTCCTTGCGCCAGTTAAGAAGCACAACCACCATACCAATCACCAGCAGGACGCCCGATGCTACGTCAAGAAGCGGGCGTCCCGGTATGGTCACGTATTTGTGGCTGGTATAGTGAAAGAAAGCCATCAGGTATAACTGCAGGTTCCCCATGATAATCAGGAGGGGATCGCCGACCATGTTCGATGAAGACAGTGTCGCCTGGCTGACCGCCTGCGGCAGTCCTCTCATCTGGAAGATGAAGAAGTGCCAGATGGGAAAAGATATGATCAAGGCTGCGCAGACGGTGATGGTGATTCCCGCCCAACGCCTGCGGAGAAAACTCCCGTCTCGCCACACCAGGTAGACCAGGTAGAGCAGTATCACCATCGGGATCGCACCCCCGGTGAGGTAGAAATAGAAGGAGAAACCGAAGAGCGCGCCTGCAAACAGGAACTGCAGGTTGC
>CBDVCL010000490.1:0-2113 GCA_965372475.1 uncultured bacterium
ACGATGCGCGCGTAGACGCGGGACAAAGGCACCGAGCTGAGCAGGCTCTTGTCCAGCGAGAGCTTGATGGCGACGCCGACGATGAAGAGGAAGAAGGGGAATATCAGGTCGGTCGGCGTCCAGCCGTGCCAACTGGCGTGACCGAGCGGCTTGTAGACATAGGACCAGGAGCCGGGGTTGTTGACGAGAATCATTCCCGCGATGGTCAGGCCGCGGAAGATGTCGAGTGATACGAGGCGGGTGGATTTCTTCTTCTTCACCATTTGGTTTCTCCCTGGTTCGCTCTCATTGCCCAGTATTGGGTAGTGAGTATTGGGTATTGGGTTGACTCAATACTAGCGACGCAGAACAGGATAGGCCCGTGTCGCTACGCGATACTCAATAAGCAAAGCTTGTCGCTTCGCGATACCCATCACTCAATACAGATTACCTCCTGATAGACGCCTATTCCCTATATACCTGACCACTGACCCTTCGACTCGCTTCACTCGCTCAGCACAAGCTCCTAAAAGAACTTCTCCCCTCTCAGAATGGTGTGGCGGCGGTCGTTGCCGGTGGAGATGAGCGCCACCTTGGTGCCGCATTCCTTCTCGATGAAACGCACGTAGCGCCGCGCCGCGGCGGGGAGCTTATTCCAGTCGCGGCAGCCGACGATGTCACCATCCCAGCCCGCTACCTCCTTGTAAACGGGGCGGCAGGCGGCGAGGTCCCGATAGTTGCCGGGGATGGTCTTGAGCAGTTTGCCCTTGAGCCTGTAGGCGGTGCAGACCTTGAGCTTCTTGATGCCGCTGAGGACGTCAAGCTTGGTGAGGAAGATGCCACTGAGGCCGTTTATCATCGCGGCATGCCTGACCACGGGGATATCGAGCCAGCCGCAGCGCCGCGGCCTACCCGTTGTCGCGCCGTATTCCGCGCCGACCTTGCGCAGTCTCTTGCCCATCTTGTCCTTGAGCTCGGTAGGGAAAGGCCCGCCGCCGACGCGCGTGGTGTAGGCCTTGGTAACGCCGTATATCTTGTCTATGGCCCGGGGCGGTATGCCCAGCCCCGTGGCGATGCCGCCCGCGGTGGTATTGGAGGAAGTGCAGTAGGGGTAGCTGCCGAAATCGACATCGAGCATGCAGCCCTGGGCGCCCTCTATCAGTATCTTCTTTTTCTCAGCGATGGCGCGGTTGAGATATGGCGCCGTATCGGTGACGACGTCCTTGACCCGCTTGTAGGCGCCGAGGGTGTCCGCCAACACCTTGCGCAGGCTCATCCTCTGGCGGCGGTAGTAATTGGTGAAAAGGAAGTTCTTCACGCGCAGGATCTTCTCCACACGCTTGCGGAAGAGGGCGGCGTTCTTAAGATCACCCATACGCAAGCCGAGGCGCGAAGCCCTGTCGCTGTAGGCGGGACCGATGCCGCGGCGCGTGGTGCCGATACTGCTCTTGCCGCGCATGTCCTCGTCGGCGCCGTCCAGTTCGCGGTGGTAGGGCATGATGATCTGGGCACGGTCAGAGACGAGCAGGCGCCCCGCCACCTTGATACCGGCGCTCTCCAGGTCCTCCAGTTCCCGCACCATCGCCTCCAGGTCGACGACGACACCGTTGCCGATGACACAGATCTTGTTTGGCCGCAGGATGCCCGAGGGGATAAGGTGTAGGATATACTGCACGCCGTCTATGACAACGGTGTGGCCGGCGTTCGTGCCGCCCTGGTAGCGGACGATCAGCTCCGCCTTCTCCGAGAGCAGGTCTACTATCTTGCCCTTGCCCTCGTCGCCCCATTGACTGCCGATTATTGCTAGTGTGGGCATTCGCTTTCTCCGCAAGTTAGAGTTGTCGCTCGTCGCTAGTCGCTAGTGACTAGTTCGAGACAACAAAAAACCCGGTCTGTTCCTGACCAGGTTTCAGTATTATACGGAATTGGCCCGTTATGTCAATATAAAAGGTTGCAAGGTTACAAGGTCACAAGGGTTGGCTTTCGCCCCGCCTTCCCTTGCAACTTTGCAACCTTGCAACCCTTCAGGCTTGCCTACGCTTATCTATGGAAACGACCTTGTCGCCGCCGGGGGTAGATTCCGCGGGACGGCGGAAGATATAGACCAGCAAATATATATTGAGAATGACGAAGA
>CBDVCL010000491.1:0-2109 GCA_965372475.1 uncultured bacterium
GGTTAGGGTCTACATCGATCACCTCGTCCTGGGACATCAGCGGCAGCAGGGGAAATCTCTCTCCCCGCTCACGGTTCGGGTGATTGAGACGGTTCATATCATTGCTATAGGGCAGGCCAAAGTAGCTGTCGAAACCATGCCTGGTCGGCAGAAAGGGCTCCTGGTCCCCGAGGTGCCACTTGCCGACCATCCCCGTCCGGTAGCCCTGGTTCTGCAACATCTTGGCCATACTCAGCTCTTCCGGGTTCAGGCCGATCGGGTCCACCGGCCACAAGACCACGAAGGACTCCCCTTTTTCCAGGCCGACGCGACGTGGATAGCAGCCGGTCATCAGCGCCGCCCGGCTGGGAGAGCATACCGAAGAGGCCACGTAGAAATCCGTGAAGCGCATGCCCTCGGCAGCCATCTGATCCAGCCGGGGAGTGCGGTTGACCTCTGAACCATAACAGCCCAGGTCTCCGTAACCCAGGTCATCACAGAAGATCACGATGATATTCGGCTGTTTCTTCTTCGTCATTGACGTACTCCCTTTAGCGGTTGATCCTGGCGTCTAATCACGCACAGCGCGTAGCGCCCATTCACCTCTGCCTTGACTATACCAGGGCACTCCTGCGAGAGCTCCTCTTTCTCCGAAGCCTGTCACCTAACCTGATCTTGACGCTTCCTCGTAAATGCTCTTCATCTGCCAGGCGTCGAGCGACTTGAGCGTCGCCTCCCTGCCTTTGGCGCGCAACGACACGCCGAGGCTGTCCTCGCGGCCCGGGTAGACGCGCGCGGCGACACATTGCTTGCCATTCACGAACACCTCGACGACGCTCTTGTCGATAAAGACACGCAGCTGCAGCGGCTCCTTCTCCTCGATAAACACCTGAGCGTTTTCGGGCGGACGCGACTGTGCACCGGGAAGGTTGGAAGAAAGGGAGGTATCGATGGTGATCGCGCTGTTTGGCATCCAGAAACGATTAGGATGGCCCATTTCATTGCGGCGGTAGCCGCGCTGCCTGTAGAACATGATCCGCGTGACTTCCTCTCTGTCGGGTGAGCGCAACACGTTCAGTTCGATCAGCGAGGCATTATCCGGTTCGATCTCCACTGCAAGCTCCACTGCGTTGCCCTTGATACTGTCGAGCACCACCTCCTCGTTCGCCGGGAGCGTCACGCCCTCCAGGCGCTGATGCTTATGGCGAAGCGAATTCGTGTCACCTGTGGGCTCGGTGCGTACCGGGGAGTATTTATCCCCTTCCGCCAGCGTCAGCAGGCGCGGCAACGACATGATCTGGTTCCAGCCGTCGTGCTGGAAACCGGGGTTCATGTTGAAGATGACCACGATGCCGCCCTTGCCGTCGGGGGCCGCCGAGGGGGCGTGGACGCCGCCGGGGGCCACAGCGCCGAAGTTGAAATCGTCGCCGTGCGTGACCACGAACTTGTCGCGTTCGGTGTCATAATCGCCGAGCAGGTACTTGCCGCCGCTCATGTGACTGAAGTGGAGCAGCATGTGCTTGTTGCCGATCGGCCAGAAGTAGGGGCAGGCGCCGTCATCGCCAACGATCGAGTAGAGGTCGTTCTCGACGAAGGGATGCAGGTACTCCCACTCCGCCAGGTCTTTTGAGCGCAGCAGGATATTCGCCCGAACCCCCTTGCCGCCGGGCCCGTTCCGAAGCTGGCCGCCTGTAAGCGAGTAGTACATATCGCCCTGCTTCCAGATACAGGGGTCGAAGACGCGGTAGGGCTTCGCGGTCCCGTCAGAATTGAGTATCGGGATCACGGCTTTGCCGGTCACCTTCTGCCAATTGAGCAGCAGGGGGTCGCTGGACAGGGCGACCATGTTGCCGACCTCGGTCCCGTGATACATCGCTATGACGCGGTCCTTCTCAACGAGCGCGGAGCCGGAAAAACAGGCGCGCTCCGGATCCGGATAGATGGCATAGGGAAGGTCGCGCCAGTGGACCAGGTCGTCACTGATGGCGTGTCCCCAGTGCTGCCGGGAATCCTCGGGCGGATAGCCCTGGTAAAAGAGATGCCATAGTCCTTGCCAGAAACAAAGCCCGTTGGGGTCGTTCAGGTGGTTCTCAGGACTAACAAAATGGTAGATGGGATGATGCGGGTCCT
>CBDVCL010000492.1:0-2108 GCA_965372475.1 uncultured bacterium
GATGCGCGCCGTGTAGAAACGATACGCCCGCTCACCGATCATGGTCAGCGAGACCGCCGAGAGGATCACGAGTATATAAACAGCCCAGCCCCCCGCCCACACCAACTGCCAGAAAGTTGCTTGCTCCACTGTGCGCTCCTTTTTTTCGTCCTAAAAGATTGCTTCCAATCCGGCGAAATACTGCCTGCTCGGAAGCAGGTAACCGTGACTGTATTCACCCCTCGAATCATTGATATTATAGATGATTAGGGCCGGTTTGATAACCCTAAATCGCGTGTAATCCAGAAGCAGGTTCATGAGCGCATATGAAGGGAGTATGCGGATTACCGTCGGCCGGCCGTAAGGATAAGGAGCGATGCCATATCCCCGTTCGTGCACCAGGTCCAGGTCGATAGTGTAGCGAAAGTCGCTCTGCCGTCCGCTTACGAGTATCTTGGCGCCATAAAGCGGCAGGTAATTGGTTAGCGAGTAATCACCTTCGGCTTCGCCCTGGATGAAGCCGCTAAGCTGCGGCTCGAAAAGGCGGTGTCTCATCAGCGTTGCTTCTACCTCCACCCGCCAAAGCAGATTATCCCCCGTATTCCGGGGCGTGAGCGGTGTGCCCTTCACCGTGCCGCCGAAGTAGCCGATCTTGTGTTCCGTGAGGCGGCAAGAAGCAGTTATCTGACCCGAGCGGTCTTCATCATTTTGCCACTGCAGCGCTAACTCCGCGATCATCGCCCGTTCCGGCACCAGATCCGGGGAAAGGAGCACGGGCCGCCGCACCAGCACCAGGCCGGCGTGGTCGGGGAGCGAGAGGCGATGCGAGAGGTCTGCGCTGAGAATATACGCTTCGCCCAGTCTGGAGGTGAGCGAGACGCCGCCCTCGCCGCGCACCTCGCTTGTTTGCCAGTCCCCGAATGAAACGCCGCTGGCCGCGCAGGCGATCCCGCCGTGCACGACGAGCTGCCACTCGGACATCGCCCAGCGCTCGAGGCGCAGGCCAGTGCGCCACACTGCCTGGGCTTGTTCCGCGCCAAGCGACCGGATCGCGTCTGCCCTTCCTCCCAGGTACCATGCCAACTCGGATTCGCCCCCAAAAAGAAGCGAATCGCGCAGGGTGCCATGATAGGAGATGGCCCCATCGTCGCTTCCTCGCCGGTAGAGGCTGCTCACGCCACAGCTCAGGGGGGCGCCGCCGGGCCAGAGCAGGGAAAACTCGCCCGCATAACACCCGTAGCCAAGCGTATCGCCGCTGCCGTCCAGCAGGCGGGTCTCGCGCCGCCTGTGGCTGAGGCGCTGCCTGACTCCCCGGCCCTTCCTCGTCCAAATGGCGGCGTTCAACGCCCGCTCCTCTTCCAGGTAGCGCGGGCCCGTTTCACTGCCGCCCTGAAGATCTTGCCGCTCGTAATCCGCCTCAAACGACTGGTATAGTTCGTGCGAGGCGGAAAAGCCTCGGGGCGAGAGGCGGCCGGTGAACGCGAGGTTAGCCGAAGCGCGCAGGGAGGCCAGGTCGCTGTAGAGAAAGCTCCCCTCGCCGCGCCACTGCGCAGAAGCTCCCCGAGGGGGAGCATATACCAGCGCCGCGGCAGGTATGTCCAGGGCGCGTTTGTCCGGCTTGACGTCACCCATGCCGCGCAAGACCTTATCGTCTCTTTCATGCCGCTTTTCCGCCCCCAGCACTGAGCGGTCCCGGCCGAGAATGACGACTTCTTCCAGTTGTTGGCTGGGCTCCGCTTCGGGAGCAGCGCCCAGCGGCGGTACGGTAGGCGTAGGCGCAACGCGCTTGGCACGGGGCGTCTCCACCATCTCCGGCTCCCTTATCTCCCCTGTCCCCGCAGAGGCGAGATACGCCAAGGCACTTAGCGCGAGCAACAGCCTGCCCGCCATAGCTCTGAACGAGCGACGGCGGGAGCGACGAGCGACTAGCGACAGCTTGCTCATTTCGTCCCTTCCTCCTCCAGCTCTTTTTCGATCCGCCGGCGCATTGTCTGCGTCTTCACCAGCGCCGCTTCCCGGCGCTTCAGTTCCTCGATGCGGGCGATGCGTTTATCTACTTTCTCGATACGCTTGCGAGCGGATTCCCGCCAGCGCTCGTTGGTCGTGGCCTTGAGTATCGATTTGTAGGT
>CBDVCL010000493.1:0-2105 GCA_965372475.1 uncultured bacterium
GCGGAGAAAGAGGGGAAGACCTTTGACCGGCAAGCGGTGTTGGCGGCGAAGCGGCAACTGGAGAGCAGGCACGGTTTTCTGCTCGTGGAAGGAGCGGGCGGCCTGCTGGTGCCGTTGGCGGCCGGCTATACCGTGCTCGACCTGGCGAAGGAGTTCTCCTACCCCGTGCTGCTGGTGGCGCGTGCCGGCCTTGGCACGGTCAACCATTCGCTGATGTCAATTGAACTGTTGCGTGCGCGCGAGCTCGAGCTGGTGGGAGTGGTGCTCAACGGCGCGCGGGGAGAAGAGGCGGAAGCGGATAATCCTTCGATGATCGAGGAGTTTGGGAATACGAAAGTGCTGGCGGTGGTGCCGTTCATCGGGGGTGGTGATGTGGTCGGTGAGGTCAAGGATTACCTAGGAGAGGTGGTTGAGAAGGTGATGGGGGTATAGAGGTATAAGGGGGATAAAGGTACAAAGGTGCAAGGGTTTGCCCGTGGTGCAAACCTTTGAACCATTGCCCCTTTGCCCCTTTGCATCTACAACAGGAGCGACCATGAAATATAACCACAAGGCCCTTGCGGACAAAGACAAGCAATACTACTGGCATCCCTTCACGCAAATGAAGGACTGGGAGAAAGAGGACCCCCTGATAATTGTCGAGGGGAAAGGGCCTTATCTCATCGATGACCGCGGCCGCAGGTTCATAGACGGCTTCTCCTCGCTCTGGGTCAACATACACGGGCATCGTGTGCCGTGCATAGACGAGGCGGTGAGGGAACAGCTCGGCCGCGTCGCGCACACCACTGCGCTGGGCTCTTCCAGCCCCCCCGCCATAGAACTGGCGGAAAAACTGGTGCAATTGACGCCGCGCGGCCTGGACAAGGTCTTCTACTCCGATTCGGGTTCGGAGGCGATGGAGATAGCTCTGAAGATGGCCCTGCAATACCATGGCCACAAGGGGGATGGGCGACATAAGTTTCTCTCTTTCGCCAACGCCTATCACGGAGATACCGTGGGGGCGGTGAGCCTGGGCGGCATGGACCTTTTTCACGCCGCCTATGGACCGTTGCTCTTTGATGTCCTGCGCGCGCCATCGCCCTACTGTTACCGTTGCCCGTTGAAGCTGGAGCGTGCCGTTTGCGAGCTGGCCTGCCTGGGGGAAGCGGCACGACTGCTGGAAGAGAACAGGGGCGAGGTGGCCGCGGTAGTGATCGAGCCGATGGTGCAGGGAGCAGCGGGAATGCTGACCCAGCCCAAGGGTTTCCTGCGCGGTCTGCGGCGGCTGTGTGATAAGCACGGCGCCTTGCTCATCGCTGACGAGGTGGCCACGGGGTTCGGCCGCACGGGCAAGCTCTTCGCCTGTGAGCATGAGGGAGTGTGCCCTGACATCATCGCCCTGGCCAAGGGCCTCACGGGAGGATACCTGCCCCTGGCGGCGACGCTGGTGAGGCGGGAGATATACGACGCCTTCCTCGGCGACTACGCCGAGCAGAAGACGTTCTTTCACGGGCACAGCTATACCGGCAACCCTTTGGGCTGTGCCGCGGCGCTCGCGAGTATAGGCCTGGTGAGCGGCAAGGACTTCCTGCCCGGTGTGAATGAAAGGGCGGAACTGATCGCCGAAAAATTCCGCGCTTGGGAAGAGCTGGAGCATGTGGGGGAGGCGCGGCAATGCGGCATGATGGTGGGCGTGGAACTGGTGGCGGACAAGAAGACGCGGCGGCAGTACGACTGGCAGGAGAAGATGGGGGTGCGCGCCTGCCACAGGGCTCTCGACAAGGGGATCATCACGCGCCCCCTGGGAAACGTGGTGATCCTGATGCCGCCGCTGAGTATGCCGCTGGACGTGCTGGAAGAGTTGCTGGATGGTGTGAAGTGGGCGATTAAGACGGAAACCGAAGATGGAAGACTGACATAAGGTCTATGGTCTTTGGTCTTCTGTGTTTGGTCTATTTTATGACTGCGATTTTGCCCAAGTGCGAACTTTGTCCTTTAAGGTAGACTATGTAGATACCGCTGGATACCAGGTCGCCCCTCTTGTTCCTGCCGTCCCACGTTTCTACTCCTGTTTTCCCCGAGCTGTTTATGTTTGTTCTTGTTAGCATCACTATCAGTTCGCCGGC
>CBDVCL010000494.1:0-2101 GCA_965372475.1 uncultured bacterium
GCAGTCTTCCCAGGCCGGCGAGGTCATTGTGGTGCAAGAGATCAGCCACCTGTCCGGCGCGCGCGTTTTCCCCCGCCACGTGGCGGCAGGCACGCGTCAGGCTCACCGGCACTTTCAGGCGGTGCTTATCTAATATCTGCGGCGTCAGCTGGCGCAGGGACCCCAGCCCAGGAGCGAAACGCGAGAACTTCTCCAGCCCTTTCGCAGCCTCTGCCATCCTCCCCGCCGCGGGGGCTTCCTGCCTGGCTTCCCGCACACTGCTCTCCGCCACCAACAGGGCCACCTCGGGCGAAATGGTGATGTTGCTCCAACTGCCGTCCGCATGATCGTAGAGCAGCAGCTTGTCTTCCTCGGCCAGTCCTATCGTGAGCGGGTCGGTAAGTTCCACGCTCTGTTTCAGGAACTTCGTCTCCGCGGTATGGCACATACGGAAGAGCGCTTCCCCTTCCAGCCCGGCCCGGCCCAGCAAGTAACAGAAGTAGGTCGTGGCCACGGTGAGGGCGGTAGAAGAGGACAGGCCCGCGCCCTCGGGCAGATCGGAATCGACGACCATATTGAACCCGGGCAGCTTGGCGCCGCTGCGCTCAAGGTAGTAGACCGCTGCCTTGGGGAAATTCGCCCAGCCATGTTCCGCGTCGAAAGCCATGCTGTTAAGAGAGAACGACACGCGCTCGTCATACTGGGCGGAGTAGATGTTTGCGTCGCGTTCGCTCTGCCTTTGGGTCGCTATGTAGACACAGCCGCTTATGGCGGCGCTCAGGGCCAGCCCGGGAGCAGAGCCGATATGCTCCCCAAGCAGCGTCACCCGTCCGGGCGCGGCGATGACGTTGATCTTGTCGCCACTGTCGAAGAACTGGGTGCGGTAGAGTTGCTTGAGGTCGTCGGCTGTCTTCATTCGTGGCACTCCTTGCGTTGGAACTCGGACCTGGGAACTCGGCACTCGGAACCAAGTGAGACTGTCAGACCCGAGTGCCGAGCGCCGAATTCCGAACTACCTATTCTAGCCAAACAGTAAAGCCACCCGCAGCGACCACGACAGTTCGTGGTATCCAATGACGCCGTCCTCGAACCACATGCCGTAACAGTTGCTGGTAACGCCGATCATCAGTTCCTGCTTGAACAACAGGCAGAAGTCGGTGACGAGGTAATGCGTGTCCCAGGTATCGGTCCACCACTCACCGCCACACGTCTCACTACCCTGGGAGCGGCGGTAATAAGTACAGCTCAAGACCGCGTCCTGGTGGCTGTCCCGGAGCATATTGGCGCGCATGCCAACGCAGGCAATGGTAACGTCACCGGGGTCTATCTCTTGCGGCTCATGCCGCAGAAAGAGATAGCCGCTCGCCCGTAGTGGCGCGCGCCTTTCATAGCCGAACCCCGCGGCAAACTTGAGGATCCATAAGCGCAGGCCGCCACTGACCCCAGAGAGGATATCCCGGCTGCCGGTGCCCGTAGCCATCAGCGGCTCCTCCAGCTCATAGGGGGGCAGGCCGGTAGGGAACTTCATCCCCAGGCTGACGCGGCCGAAATAGCGTGAGCGGGAACGGGCCGCCGCCAGCTCCAGCACCACGTCCCCGATCCGCGTATTCTCCTCAGCCAGCAGTGCCTCCTCCGTCCTGGTCACACCGTCGTACCCCGGATCCGGCAGCGTTTTCACCGTAATCAAAGGGAGATGCGTGGACAAGCAAAGCCCGACCGGTAAAAACACTTTCAAGTCGAGGTCCAGTTCCAGTGCCTGGTAATTCTGGTGCTTGAGATGCTCGTATACGATGCCCGCCGAGTCCTCGTATGATAGGTAGGCCCAGTGATTGGAATGGCGTAGGCTGAAGATCTCGTAGGCACTGCCTATCTGCTTCCTGCTCAGGCCCAGCGAGAAACGGGAATCCCGGTTCAGAGGGGGAAAGATATCCAGCACCGGCCCGGCGTGGAGGTGGAGAGAACCGCATGTATATGATAGAGCGATGAGAGAACAACCCAGCAGACGTTTTGTGTTTCGGCGCATCTTACTCGAGGCCTTCTCGGGCGCCCGCGGAGGGACGCCCCTACATGCTGTCATCGCGCTATCATTCCCAGGGGCGCATGTCTCGGGCGAACGCCGTTC
>CBDVCL010000495.1:0-2099 GCA_965372475.1 uncultured bacterium
GCAGCCATTCTCTTTGACCTTCGCGGAAATGGGCCTGTCGCACGTACCTGTTCGTTCGTGTCCACCCACTGCTACAACAACACATCCTATGCCCATGGCGGCCATTTCTGGGCCAATTTCTATACCCCGCTTGGAGCGAAGGTACATGGGAAGAAACCATTCCAGTTCTTCATGAAGGGCAACCGCTGGTACCAGGAACTCCATCGCATGCACAACCATAGCCGTCAACAGGACCGCGTCTTTGGTGCCGGGCAGTTCCTGGCCTACACTGCGCCGCGCGAGCGTTTGCGCATCCTGGGCGCCCACGAGTCGGTTTTTGCCCCCAATCCCCCGGAAGCATTGCGCGCCGCCCTCGAGGCCTATCGCAAGCGCGATTATGCGGCCTGCGAGATAGCCGTCAGTGCGTTGCTTGAAAAGGGCGACATGCACGGACTCGATCTGCAGAAAGCCGAGCAGCTGCGGGACGCGGCGGCGCTGATCCAGGAAAGCATTGCCCATGACCTGGCCAAAGCAAGAAGCCTTCTCGCCGAGAACAAGCCCTATGAAGCCAGCCTGGATCTGACGCAACTGAAAGCGGTGATGCCGGAGGGCAACGCCGAACTTGCCGCCATTGAGAAGCAGCTGGGTGATCCCGCGTTTGAGGAGGCACTGGCGCAGGGCAAGAAGCGCTACGACGCGTACATCAAGTCCCTCGCTCTTCAGCTCCCCACAGTCAAAGAAGAAGAGGATGGCGCTGAATGGAAAAGCCTGGTCAACGTTGAGGACCTCAAACGAAGACGAAAGCCAGAAGATCCCAAGCCCAAGGCCACCATGTGGCGGATGAAGACCCTCGAGGCGCTGTCGCTGGCCCCCGAGGGCTGGACCGAGAACGATTTCGACGACAGTGGGTGGACGGAAACGACACTGCCCATCTCCTGGCACACCAACCACACGGCGTTGTTGCGCGCGCCGTTCGAAATCGCCGACACGGGCGCCGTAGAAGCCCTTCGTTTGCGCCAGTATGCCTTCCGTCAGGAGGATATTCAGGTGTTTATCAATGGCAAGCCGGTGGCCAAGATCAGCGCATCTGGTGGGGGTAGCGAGATCACGGTTCCTCTTAACGATCATGCCTTGAAGCTCCTCAAGACAGGCCGCAACACCCTGGCCGCGACCTACAAGAATACCTGGCGCTGGGGCCGATATTTCAGAGGCGGGGACAGTGTTTATCATGGTGGGGTCAACCTGACCCTCGAGATGCAGGAGAAAGAGCGATGACCGGACTGCTCTACGATCCCCCTCGTAGTGCACCCCCTGCAGCCCGATTGACTCGCGCTAGCGGGGGCCCGCTACGTCATGCGGATGGTGAGACGGGCCGTCTGGGACAGGCTCGCGTCGTGAGCTCGTTGCGACGAGTCGCAGCGGGGCCTTGGGCAGAACCTGTCGAAAGCCGGACACAACTCCGCCCCCTCCTCGCCCCCTCGGGGTTGGGTGCGGCCGCCGCGACCCGCAGGCCTGGAGACGCTGGGACCCATTCTGGGAGAGTCCTTGACGTTCAGCCCGGCCGGGTCTAACCTGCAGGTGGGCTGGCTGGGCTGGTACGATGTCTGCAGATCGGAAGAGGATGGCCGGGAACCCAAAGGTCATTGCAGGCTTCCGTCCTTGTGCCCTCCTGGCGCTGGTGGTCGCGGTGCCCTTGCAGGTCCAGGCTGCACCCGCAAACAGAAGGACGGACAAGGTAGTAGCGTCGTTCGCGGAAGTTGATGTTGAGCTTTCATACGTGAAGAAGGACACCTGGCAAGACACGCTGCACGCGTCGATCGAGAAGTTGAAGAAAGACAATCCCACCTTTTCTCTCGGTCGATGCACCTTGAAGGACAGGTGGTTCAGGAGCGGACCTTACGAAGCCCCGGCAGGAAGGAAGCTGGCCGAGGCGGATTTCGGCATACCTCTGACCAAGGTCGACCTCAGAGCGAAAGGCCCGGACGGGAAGCGACTCTGGGAGTACAAGGGGCCGATACGCAACGATCTGCCCTACGATCTGCAGTTGCCGAGGCAATCGAGCGTCTTCCAGTGCCGTCAATTCAACTCCGACCATGCCGGTACCATGGATGTGCATCTCA
>CBDVCL010000496.1:0-2088 GCA_965372475.1 uncultured bacterium
GCGCGAATCGGCGGGGCGGAGCTCGAGAAAATCGTCCTGCGTGTTCGCCGCGGCCGAGTAGTCACCTAGCGCGGCTTCTGTCTCGCCGCGCCAGAAGAGGGCCTCAGCTTTCGTTGCCTGCCCCGCTTCTTGCGCCAGCCTCTCGAAGAGCAGGTAAGCGTCGGCATAAGAGCCGCGGTAGTAGAGGCAGCGGCCCAGGTCAAGCTCTACGCGGGAGCGCTCGCGATGAAAGGGATATTGGCGAGGGAAGGAACGCAGACAGGCCTCGGCGGGTTCTAGCCAACCCAGGCGCAGATAAGCCCGGCCCAGGGCAAACAACTCTTCCGCGGAGGGTCGCACTCCACTTTCTGGCCAGGACGCCGAGAGGAGCCCCAGTGTCAGCAGGGGCTCCTCTTTAGCCGCCTCGCCGGCGGCAGGATATCCCGCCGCACAGAGAGAAGGACACGACATCCCCACCAGCAAGAGAAGGACCAGACCCGAACGGAGCAAAGGTCCCAAGGGAGAACTCCTATTCCGACTTTTTCTTGGAAAGCAGCTTGGAAACTACCTTCTTCAAGCTGATCTTCCGTTTGAGTTTCGCCTGCTTTTCCCTCTCTTCATCGCTGCGCGGGGGAGCGGATTTCGCTTCCTCGGCCTCGGGGCGGTCTTCAAGCGCTTTCTCTTTATCCTCTCCCTCAGCCGTCTTTGCGGCTTCAGCTTCGGGGGAAGCGGCGGCGGCAAAGCACTTGCGGCTGAGAGCGATCCTCTTGTTCTCAAGGTCGAGCTTAAGCACTTCTACTTCTATCTCAGCACCGACCTTGAATTTCTCCCCCGGATTCTCGGATTCCTCGGGGGGTAGCTCGGAGAGATGCAGCAAGCCCTCCACGTCCTTGACCAGCTCGACAAATAGGCCGAAGTTGGTCAGGTTGACGATGCTGCCGCGCACGCGCTGCCCGGGTTCGAACTTGTCCTCGATATCCTCCCAGGGGTCGGCCGTCAACTGTTTTAAGCCAAGGGCGATCTTGCGATTGTCGGCGTCGAGGGAGATGATCTTGACCTCTACCTCTTCCCCTTTCTTCAACAGCTCCCCACCGTGCTTTATCTTGCCCGACCAAGACATATCCTTGATATGCAGAAGCCCGTCCACACCGTCTTCCAGGGATACGAAGGCGCCAAAGTCGGTAATGGAACGCACGCTCCCCTTCACCACGTCATCGACATTGTACTTCTCCGGCACGGAATCCCAGGGATTTTCTTGCGTCTGCTTCAAGCCGAGGGATATCTTGCGGTTCTCGAAATCAACGTCGAGAATCTTGACCTCGAGCTCCTGCTTCTCCGCGAGTATGGCCGAGGGGTGCTTTATCCTCTTGGTCCAGGACATTTCGGAGATATGTATTAGCCCTTCCACGCCGTTGGCCAGCTTGACAAAAGCGCCGTAATTCGTCAGCCTGACTACTGTGCCTTTGACAATGGTATCGACCCGGAGCATGTCCTTCATCCCGTCCCAGGGGTCGGGGTTGATCTGCTTGAGGCCAAGCGAAATGCGGCAGTTCTCTTCGTCCACCTCGATGATCTTGACCTTGATAGCCTCTCCCAGTTTTAGCACGTCGGAGGGGTGGTTTACCCTCTCCCAGGACAGGTCGGTGATGTGCAGTAACCCGTCTATGCCGCCGATGTCGATAAAGGCCCCGTAGTTCGTGAGGTTCTTTACACGCCCCTCCACTATATCGTCCTGTTTAAGCTTGGCGATAACCTGGGATTTATCGGCCTGGCGTTGTTCCTCCAGCAGCGTGCGTCGCGAGACGATCACGTTGTTCCGGGCCATGTTTACCTTAATGATCTTCACTTCCATTTCCTTGTTAACGTACTTGTCGAAGTCGTTGACCTTGCTTAATTCTATCTGCGAGCCAGGTAGGAACGCTTCCAGGCAACCGATGTCTACGCGTAGGCCTCCCTTTACGCGCCGAGTGACCATGCCCTTGACAGCCTTGTCCGCCTTCATGTTTTCCTCGGCCAGGCGCAGGGTATTCATACGCTCAACATTGCGGCGCGAAAGCACCAGCAGGCCCTCCTCGTCATGCATGCGTTCGACACTTACCTCGACGGTGT
>CBDVCL010000497.1:0-2080 GCA_965372475.1 uncultured bacterium
TGCTCTCGGGCCCCGGTTGCCCGGTATGCGTTACCTCCCAGAAGGAAATAGACTACGCAATCGCCCTGGCGCGCCAGCCGGGAGTGGTCATCGCCACCTTCGGCGACATGGTGCGCGTGCCTGGCACTTCCTCCAGCCTGGAGAAGGAGCGCGGCGACGGCGCACGGGTGGAGGTGGTCTATTCTTCGGACGACGCGCTGGAGCTGGCCGCAGAGAACCCCAGACAGGAAGTTGTCTTCATCGCCGTCGGCTTTGAGACCACTGCGCCGGGTGTGGCGGCCACGGTCCTGGCGGCTCACAAGCGCAAGCTGAAGAACATCTCCTTCCTGGTGTCGCACAAGTTGGTGCCGCCGGCCCTGGAAGCGCTGGGAGGGATGCCGGACTTGAAGCTGGACGGGCTCATCTGTCCCGGACACGTCAGCATCATCATCGGCTGGGACGCTTACCGGCCAATCGCCGGGGCGAAAGAAATGCCCTGCGTGGTCGCCGGCTTTGAGCCGCTGGACGTGGCCGAGGCGGTCTACATGCTGGCGAAACAGGTCAAGGAAGGTCGGGGCGAGGTGGAGAACCAGTACAGCCGCCTCGTGAAGGAGGAAGGCAACCCGCACGCTTTGGAGACGATGTATGAAGCCTTCGATGTCTGCGACGCGGAATGGCGCGGCCTGGGTACGATCCCGGGAAGCGGCCTGAAGCTGAAGAAGAACCTGGCGAAACTGGACGCCCGGGTCCGGTTCAAGCTCAAGCCGCCGTCGTCGAAGGAGCCGAAGGGCTGCCGTTGCGGCGAAGTGCTCTGCGGCCTGATCTCGCCCGACAAGTGCAAGCTCTTCGGGGTGGCCTGCAAGCCGGAAAGCCCGATAGGTCCTTGCATGGTATCGAGTGAAGGAAGTTGTGCGGCATATTTCAAGTACGTCACTAAGAAGTAGTATTGAGTATCGCGGAGCGACAAGCTTTGCTTATTGTGTGATGAGTATTGAGTAGAAGCGTTCTCGTAAGACAGCACTCAATACCCACTACCCAATACTCAATACAGGAAGAACATGGACGACAAACGCATAACCCTCGGCCACGGTAGTGGCGGTCGTTTAAGCCACGAGATATACGAAAAGCTCGTGCTCAAGTATTTCGGCAACCCGGCCCTGAACGAATTGGACGACTCGGCGTTAATAAGTGTAGGGGCGGACCACCGCGTCCGCCCCCGCGCCCAAAGGACGCGGCCAGATATCGCCTTCTCCACGGACAGCTACGTGGTCAAACCGATATTCTTCCCTGGCGGCGACATCGGCAAGCTCGCCGTTTGCGGCACCGTGAACGACCTTTCCGTCTGCGGCGCGAAGCCGCTTTATCTTTCCTGCGGCATGGTGGTAGAGGAGGGGTTTTCCTTCGCCGACCTGGAGAAGATAACGGCTTCGATGGCGGCTGAGTGCAAGAGGGCAGGGGTCAAGGTAGTCGCGGGGGATTTCAAAGTGGTGGAGAAGGGCGCGGCCGATGGCATATTCATCAATACGGCAGGCATCGGCAAGGTGGAGAGAAAGCTCGGCATAAGAGACGTCAAGCCCGGGGACAGGGTCCTTTACCTTGGGAAAGTGGGCGCGCACGGCGCCGCGATCATGCTGGCGCGGGGTAACCTGAAGATACGGGGGGATATCAAGAGCGATTGCCGGGCCCTGAACCGTTATCTCTTGCCCCTGCTATCGATTCATGGCCTGCGCTTCATGCGCGACCCCACGCGCGGCGGCCTGGCGGGCGTGCTCTGCGAGATAGCTGGTGGTGCAGGTTTCTCTATCAACGTTTCAGAGAAGGCCCTGCCGATAGCGAAGCTCGTGGCCGCCGTCTGCGAACTCACGGGCCTGGATCCTTTATACCTGGCGAACGAAGGCGCAGCGGTGATAGTAGTGGCAGAAAAAGACGTCGCGGCGGTGAAGAGAAAGGTGCCGGCAGCTATTATCGGCACTGTCGAAGATGAGAAAAGCGGCCGCGTCTACCTTGAAACGGTCAGCGGCGGCCGAAGGATCCTCGAGATGCTAGCCGGCGAACAATTGCCCCGTATATGTTGACGCTCACTGGGCAATTGCGCCGTAGT
>CBDVCL010000498.1:0-2074 GCA_965372475.1 uncultured bacterium
CCTCCTCCTTCTTATCGCCAACTTCCTCCTCCACTCCGTATTCCGCGTCCACCACTTCCTTCTCCTTTTTCCTTTTTCCTTCTCCCTTCTTCTTTGGCTCTTCGTCTCCTTCGCCTGCCGGTGTGCCGCCAGCCCCTGCCGCCCCAGCGTCCGCAGTGGCCGCATCCTTGTACATCTTCTCCGCCACCTTGCTCCACACCTTGTTCAGCTCATCAGTCGCCTTCTGTATCTTCGTCTCGTCATCGCTCTCCAGGTCCTTCTTCGCCTTCTTCAATTGCTCCTCGGCGTCCTCCTTGTCCTTCTTGTCCAGCTTGTCGCCCATGTCCGAGATGGTCTTCTCGATGGAGTGGATGAGATGGTCGAGGTTGTTTCGCGCTTCAACAGCTTTCTTCTGCTCGTCGTCCGCCGCCTTATTCTTCTCCGCGTCCTTGACCATCGCCCCTATCTCTTCCTCCGACAAACCGCTCGAGGCCTGTATCTTTATGCTCTGTTCCTTCCCCGTGGCCTTGTCCTTGGCGGAAACGGATAGTATGCCATTGGCGTCGATGTCAAAAGACACCTCTATCTGCGGCATGCCGCGCGGCGCCGTGGGTATCCCCGTCAACTGGAAACGGCCGATGGTCTTGTTGCCGGCGGCCATCTCGCGTTCCCCCTGCAGAACATGCACGTCCACCGTCGTCTGGCTATCGTCAGCCGTGGAGAAGATCTGGCTCTTCTTCGTGGGAATGGTGGTATTGCGGTCGATAAGCCTGGTAAAGACCGCTCCCAGCGTCTCGATCCCCAGCGAAAGGGGCGTCACATCCAGCAGCACGATGTCCTTGACCTCACCCGACAACACCCCCGCCTGGATCGCCGCGCCTACCGCCACCACCTCGTCGGGGTTGACCCCCTTGTGCGGCTCCTTGCCGAAGAGCTCCTTTACAGTCTCCGTCACCAGCGGCGTCCTGGTCATGCCCCCGACCATCACCACCTCGTCGATATCCGAGGGGGAAACGCCGGCGTCGGCCAGGGCCTGCTCGCAGGGCTTCTTGGTACGCTCGACAAGGTCCTCGATCATGCTCTCGTATCCCTTGCGCGTGAGCTTCATATTCAAGTGCTTAGGCCCACTGCTGTCGGCGGTAACGAAGGGCAGGTTTATCTCCGTCTCCTTACGTGTGGAAAGCTCGCACTTCGCCTTCTCCGCCGCTTCTTTCAGCCTCTGCAGGACAAGCTGATCCTTGCCCAGGTCGATCCCCTGCGCCTTTTTGAACTCGCGGATGATCCATTCTATTATCCGCTGGTCAAAGTCGTCGCCGCCTAGGTGCGTGTCGCCGTTAGTGGCCTTTACCTCGAATACGCCATCGCCGATATCGAGGATGGATATGTCGAAGGTGCCGCCGCCGAGGTCGAATACGGCTATTTTCTCATTCTTCTTCTTGTCCAGGCCATAGGCCAGGGAGGCCGCGGTCGGCTCGTTGATGATGCGCAGGACTTCCAGGCCGGCGATAGCGCCCGCGTCCTTGGTAGCCTGCCGCTGGCTGTCGTTAAAGTAAGCCGGCACGGTTATCACGGCCTGCTTTACTTCCTCACCCAACTTGTCCTCGATGGTGGACTTCAGCTTGCCCAGGATCATCGCCGATATCTCCTGCGGCGTATACTCCTTGCCCTCGACAACCACCACGACGTTGCCGCCTTTTCCCTTCTTGACCTCGTATGAGACCAGCCCGCGTTCCGATTCTATCTCGTCATACTTACGTCCCATGAAGCGCTTGATAGAGAAGACGGTGTTCTTCGGATTCGTGATCGCCTGGCGCTTGGCCAGCGTACCGATCAGCCGCTCGCCCTTGTCGGTGACGGTGACCACCGACGGCGTGGTGCGGTTACCCTCTTCATTCTCGATGACCTTCGCTTCTTTTCCATCCATCACCGCGACGCAGGAGTTGGTTGTCCCCAGATCGATTCCTACTACTTTCGCCATCTTCTTATCCTCCTTCGTTGATGTTTACCTGTGGTTCGCGGGGGCCGCGGAAACTGTGAGAAAAACGTTCCGCGCATTCCGCGAAGCTTCCGCGTATTCCGCGCTTGTAAGTTCTAC
>CBDVCL010000499.1:0-2065 GCA_965372475.1 uncultured bacterium
AGATGTCGGCGGATGAGCTGGGTGAGCTTCTTGCCCGGGCTTACCGCCGCTTCTATCTGCGGCCCTCTTATATATGGAAGAGGCTGAGGAAGATCCGCTCGCCGGGCCAGTTCCTGAGCCAGTTGCGCGCTGGGATTAAGGTGCTGGGGATGAAATAAGAGGGAAGAAGCGAAGCAGTAGTGGCGTCCCGGAGTTTACCCGCCATAGTTGGCACTTTGAACGGTCAAAGTAATAAGCAACAAAGTGCTAACGACGGCGGGCGGGCGCCCAAGTAATCTCGCAAGATGCGTAGGACGCTGTCCTGCGGCTCTCTCTACCCGTTGCGCCGACCGGTCGCCGTAGGGGAGCACCACTGCAGCCTGTCCGCCGTAGCCCCCCCGTCTGCTTGTCAGCAGACAAGCGGGGGGGCGAAGGCGGATGCTCCCCTCGCCCAAAGGGCGAGTGGCAACGAGATACCAGCCCTTCGACAAAGTTTAGACTGAGCGAAGTCGAAGTGCTCAGGGTTGGTAACCAAATACCAAATACTAGATACCAGATACCCACCAGGAAGGGGAGATGATGATTGGACAATTACAGCTTGCTTTTCATCGTGTCCCCTCCCTGGTGGTGCTTGTTTGCTGCCTGGGAATATCAGCCGGTGCGATGGCTGATCCCGTGGCGGACCTGGCGCGGGGCAGGGAGCTGCAGAAGGCGGGGAATTGCGGCGATGCCATTTCTTACCTGTTGCGCGCGGCGAGAAGCGGCGAGGGGTACGCGGAAGCCTATCTCCTGCTGGGGTTATGCTACGAGGAGCTGGGCAGGGCGGAGAACGCCGTCTGGGCCTACGGGCAGGTGAGCGGCGATAAACGCTATGGCGCCGAGGCCATCTACTACATGGCCCAGCTATACCTCGGTGGGAAGAAGTACCTGGAGGCGGCGCGCATATTCCTCTCCGTGGCAAAGCATCATCCGCGTTCGAACTGGGCCGCGCCGGCGCTGGAGCGTGCCGGCTGGTGTTTCCAAAAGGCGGAGAAGAGGCGAAGGGCCTACGAGGTATACCTGGAGGCGTTGGAGATGGTGGAGCGTAAGGACCTGCGGCGGGACATCAAGAAGCGCATCAAGGATATGGGATACTACGTGCCTGATGGGTCGGTCGAAGGTCAGTAGGTCTAAGGTCGAAAGTCATTCGTGTTGCGGGATGAGGGCGTGCGAGGTGAGTTGCTAGCGACGAGCGACCAGCGACTAGCGACGACAGGCAAGAAAGCCCCGTTTTGTGGGCGGGGCTTCTTGCCTGCAAGTCAGCTTACTTCTACCTTCACCGTCTTCTTCTTGGCCTCCTCAGCCTTGGGCACGGTCACTTCGAGTAAGCCGTCTTCGTAGGAGGCGTGGATCTTTCCCGCCTCCACCCTGGTCGGCAAGCTGAAGGAACGGCAGAAACTGCCGTATCGCCGCTCGATGCGGTGATACTCCTTGCTCTTCTCTTGTTTCTCTTCTTCCCGCTTGCCGATGACGGTGAGAGTGTTGTTCTCAAGGTTGACCTCGATGTCGTCCTTCTTGAGGCCCGGCAGTTCGAGGCTTATCTCGTAGGCGTCTTTGCTCTCTGCGATATTCGCCGTCGGTTGCCAGCTTGAGCCGTTACTGAGACTCAATTCATTCAGCGGTCTGAGGAAATCCTCGAAGAATCTACCCAGCTCTTGCTTTGTCTCCACGAGTTCTTTTGGGGTCCACTTTATCAGGGTCATGATCACTCCTCCTTTCTTCTTGGTGACAGTCACGCTGACAGTCATCTTTTTACAGTTCCCCTCTTGTCTATTACTTATTGCAAGAGGCGTGCCAAGAAGGCCTGTGCCGCGCAATTGACGTATTATCACGGATTAGCGAGGAAAATGGCTCTGGGAAGCTTGCTTGAGATGGATGTTATGCGTTTCAATATGATACACATAACGTTTCGTAATAGAACGGATTAAGGTATTAGCCCGACGACATGCGAAATGCGACGCACGATGCACGCTTGGATAAGACAGGACATTCTTACAGCTCAAGCAGGAAGGTGAATTTGAAGAACCAGATGTGCTCGCGTGCGTGC
>CBDVCL010000500.1:0-2057 GCA_965372475.1 uncultured bacterium
CCGCCCCGCCTCCCTGGTCCATCTTGATGCAGATCTCGTTCTCGATCTGGAGCATGATCACAGTCCCGGGTCCAGAGTCCAAAGTCCAAAGTCGCTTGAGCAGAGCAGCAAAGGCGCGTTTCTCGGCCTGCACTGTCTCCGCGCTGTTTGGACACAGCGCCGCCATCTCCACCCCATTGTTATCTATCATGCGCGGGAAGCGGGCCTTGTCCCCTTTCACCCATTGCGGCGCGGGGCCGATACCGCCGCCCTGGTTCGTGCCGAACCAGAGCAGTGACATGCGCAGGCCGTGCTCGCGGCAGCGCTTGAGCGCGTGCTCAAGCACCGTCCAGTCGTAGACTCCCTCACGCGGCTCAGCCACGAACCAGCGCAGGGGGAAGAAGACAGTATTACAGCCCATCTTCACGGTGTGCTTGAAGAGGTAATCAAAGTCCTTCACCTTCGTGCAGTTGCGGAAATCATACTGGATGCCCAGCGCGAGCCAGGGCTTGCCGTCCACGTATAGCTTCCTGATGCCGTTATGCTCTTTTATCTCAGACCATCTTTTCGTCATCGCGTCAATATTCCACTACACTTGCATTCGTGTCAAGAGTAAAATGAGTAACTCCTCAAGTGGAATACAGTAGACAGTAGACGGTATACAGGGCATGAAGAGCGCACTGCTTTATATCAAACACGAAGGACCAGCGACTAGCGACGAGTAACCCTTCGGTTCGCGCTTTGCGCTCCCTCAGGGCAGGCCCTTCCACAGAGTTTACCCTGAGCCCCAAGGGGCGAAGGGCTCAGGGCGGGAAGGGCCCTGAGAGCAATCGAAGGGCTAGCGACGGCATAATGATCGTATTCATACTCATGTTCCTCACAATCTACGGCGCCATCCACGCCTACGCCTACCTGCGCCTGCGCCCGATGCTGCCGCCCGGCTGGGGCGCGTACCTGGCCGCCTTTTTCTGCCTGATGTGCCTCTGCCCCATCCTCCTGCACCTCGTGGAACGAACTGGGTCTCTGCTGCTCGCTACGCTGATGGCCTACTTCTCATATATCTGGATGGCTTTTCTCCTGCTCTTCGTATCATCAGCGTTCTTTTATGACCTTTATCGCCTCTTCATTTCCCTTGCCGCAATAGTCTCGCGCCGCGACCTGTCACGCTTCCTGCTCTCCCCTGCCGCCGCGGCCCAGGCGCTCGCCGCCCTGTCGCTCGCCCTTCTCGTATACGGGTGCTTCGAAGCGACGCAGGTGCGCCTCAAGACCGTGACCATTCCCACGACCAAGCTACCCTTGGGCATCAAGGAATTCAGCATAGCCCAAATCTGCGACCTGCACCTTGGCCTGCTGTCAAGAGAGACGGCCCTGCGCCGCGTCCTGGAACAAATAGAAGAAGCAGACGCGGACATCCTCGTCTGCACGGGCGACCTCGTGGACGGCACCATCTGCGACGCCGAGGGGCTGCGCGAGATACTGTCGAAAGTGAAACCAGGCCTTGGCAAGTTCGCGGTGACAGGCAACCACGAGTTCTACGCGGGGCTGGAGAAGGCGCTCGAATTCACGCGCCAATCTGGTTTCACCCTCCTGCGCGGCGAAGCGCAGGACGCGGCTGGCATCATAACTGTGGCGGGCGTGGACGACAGCGCGCGCGACCATGCCGAGCCGCCTCGAGGACCAAGCGAAGCGGAACTGCTGAGGAGCCTGCCGCGCGACCGTTTCCTGCTCCTGCTCAAGCACACGCCAACGCTCAAAAGGGAATCCCTGGGCCTTTTCGACCTTCAGCTCTCGGGCCATTCGCACGGCGGGCAGATCTTCCCCTTCCACCTCTTCGTCTGGCGGCGCAGCCGCTATCTCGCCGGCCTCTACCCCCTCAGCGACGGCAGCCACATCTACGTGAGCAGGGGGTGCGGCACTTGGGGTCCGCCGGTTCGCTTTCTCGCTCCTCCGGAAGTAACGCTGATAAAGCTGGTGCCGGCGGAATAGGGTTGTGGCGTGCGTCGTGCGTCGCATTTCGCATATCGTTTCCTTTTCACGAAATACGACATGCGCTGCACGAGGCACAAAAAAGGAGCCGT
>CBDVCL010000501.1:0-2056 GCA_965372475.1 uncultured bacterium
GAAGCAGATGGTGGCGACGCGCACGAAGTCCGCCTCGGAGTTGAAGACGGCGGCAAGGGGACGGGCGAAGACGAAGATCGCCGTGCAGCTTACCAGCAGCAGCAGGAAGAAGTACCCGGCCGAGAGCAGGGCGCTCTTTTCCGCGCGCGCCGGGTTATTGGCGCCCAGGTTCTGCCCCACCATCGTCGCCGCGGCGGCGCCGAAGCCGAAGCCGGGGTAGAGGAAGAGGCAAAAGATGCGCCCGCCCACGCCATAGGCGGCTATCACCACGGGCCCGAAAAAGGCGACTATCTTCATCAGCACCATCGCCGAGGAACTGCGCACGAGGAGCTGGAGCGAGCCGGGCAGGCCTATCTTTATGATCGTGCGCATGATCGCGCCGTCCACGCCGAGTTCCCTCGTGTTCAGCTTCGCGGCGTGCCTGCGGCGCAGCATGATGCCGAGCAGCACGGCGCAGCCGATGGTGCGCGCGATCACCGTTGCCAGGGCCGCCCCCGCTACCTCCAGGCGCGGGAAGCCGAGCAGGCCGAAGATCATGATCGGGTCGAGGATGATATTGAGGACAGACGCGAGCGCGCCGACCTTCATCGGCGTGAGCGTGTCGCCCGCCCCCTGGAAGACGGAGTCGGCGATGAAGATGAGGAACATGCTGAACATGCCCGCGAAGAAGATGCGCAGGTATGTCGTGGCCGCGGCCAGCACCTGTCCCTCCGCGCCCAGGAAGCGCAATAGCGCGGGGGCGAAGATGATGCCGATCGCCCCCAGCACGATGCCGAGTCCCAGGGCAAGATAGATGGCTTGGAGCGCGATCCTCTCGCTACGCTGACCTGCTCCCTGGCCGAAAGCGCGCGCCACGAGAGCCACGGTGCCGATACCCAGTCCCGCGCAGAGGGTGGAGACGAGGAAGATCACCACGCCGCCCATGGAGACGGCGGCGAGCGCATCGGAGCCGAGGCGGCCTACGAAGTAGGCGTCGGCGAGTTCCAGGGTGAGGATGAAGGCGTGGTTGATGATTATCGGCAGGGCGAGCGAGAAGATGCCCTTGCTGATACTGCCGGAGGTGAGGAGGGAGGCCGCTTTTCTTGCCAGGGGGCGTTTCGATTCCATCGGTGTATTATACAGGAAGTTAGGAGAAGCGGGAAGCGGGGGATATAGACCTTCTAATTGCGAATTTTCAATCACTGTAGGTGGATTTCCCCCCCGCCGTCGGCGCGGCGTTCGCTTCGCTCGTCCGCGCCTCCCAGAGGGAGGGGGCATAGGGGGTAACAGGGAAATGCGTAATCCAGAATTGATATTTGCGGGGGCGGAAGGTAGGATAGTCACATGACGAGTGTGGAAATAATCAGGAAGTTGAAAGGGCTCTCCGACCCCGCCGATAAGACGGGCATGGCGCGTTTCGGCATCAACCCCGAGAGAGCTTTGGGCATACGCATCCCCGTCCTGCGCAGGATGGCGAAGCAGGTGGGCCGCGACCACGCCCTGGCGGCACAGCTTTGGGCGAGCGGTATCCACGAGGTGCGCATCCTCGCGGCGATGGTGGAGGAGCCCGAGAAGGTCAGCGAGCGGCAGATGGAGAGCTGGATAAAGGAATTCAATTCCTGGGACATTTGCGACCAGGTGTGCATGAACCTGTTCGACAGGTTGCCCATCGCCTGGAAGAAGGCGGTGGAGTGGAGCAGGAGGAGCGGCGAGTTCGAGAAGCGGGCAGGTTTCGCCCTGATGGCCTGCCTCGCCTGGCATGACAAGGAAGCGCCTGATGCAAAGTTCCATCCCTTCTTCAAGCGTATCAGCGCCGCGGCGGGGGACGAGCGGAACTTTGTGAAGAAGGCGGTGAACTGGGCGCTGAGGCAGATAGGCAAGCGCAACTTGAAGCTCAACAAGATGGCGGTGATAACGGCGAAACGGATCCAACACGATGCAGTAGGGGCGCCCCACTGCGGGCGCCCGCGCGCCCAAAGGGCGCGGCTATGGATTGCCGCCGACGCCTTGCGGGAATTAACGGGTGGGGCGGTGCAGAAGAGACTGAAGACTAACGACTAACGACCAACGGCTAACG
>CBDVCL010000502.1:0-2056 GCA_965372475.1 uncultured bacterium
ATTAGCCAGCATCCTGCCCGATGGAGCCCGGACTTTCCTCGCCCCGCAAGGCATTAGCCCCGGGACGCGGCCGCCCTGTCCACTTCCATCAATAAGCATAGCAGAAACCGGTTCGCTTGGCAAGTGGGCAGTTGAATATGTGGGGTTCGGGTATCGGCAAGCCCGCTGGAAGTGGGCGCGCGGCTTCTCACCTTCTGATATCACTGGGTGGCGGAAACGGGGCCAAGCATCTGGACGACCCCCTGTGACACGGGGCTACAAGTCGCACTGAGGAAATCAAGCTGATCTCCGACGACTCGAAAAGCACTCGGCTTTAAATCACCCGCAGTATTACCGAGAGAAGCTGCACATCGGGATTCGGGTCAACATCAGCACTCGAACCCCGAACCACGAATCCCGAGCCCCAACCAAAGTGCCTTGGTAATGCAAAGCTCTTCCCGAGTATTTGCTTTAATAATCACCCGCTCATTGGTATTATGGGTTCCTTCTAGAATGGGAGTGATATTCTATGAAAGAGTTCCGATTCTCGATTCCCGGTTCCCGCCCGCCCACCATAGCCCGACGTGTCCGCCATAGTTTAGACGAAGGCGGAAGGGCGACGGCGGGGCGCCCGAAGATCAGGGTCTTGCACTTAATCACCCGCCTCGACTTAGGCGGCGCCCAGCTCAATACCCTCTACACCGTGGAGCATCTGGACCGTTCGCGTTACCACGTGTCCCTCTTCGCGGCAGAAGGGGGGGAACTTGCCGGCCGGGCGCGGGGCATAAAGGGGGCAGAGGTAGGATTTCTTCCCTATCTCCGCCATCCCGTCTCCCCCTACCGTGACATACAGGCCTTCTACAAGCTCAAGGAGCTCTTCCAGCTGAAGCGCCCCCACATCGTGCACACCCACAGCAGTAAGGCGGGCATCCTCGGGCGCCTGGCGGCGGCGGCGGCGGGGGTGCCGGTGGTGGTGCACACAATACATGGCTGGGGCATGCACCGTTTCCAGCCGTTCCCCGTGCGGATGTTTTACGCCTTGCTCGAGCGCTTGGCGGCCAAGCGCAGTGACGCCCTGGTAGCGGTGGCGGCAGAGAACGTGAGATTCGGCCTCTCACTGGGTATCGGCAAGGCGGATGACTATACCGTTATTCGCAGCGGCATCGGGCGGCACGAGTACCTGGCGCACAGGCAGCATAACGCCGGCAACCTGGGCTTCCCCGGGGGGACAAAGCTGGTAGGGATGGTGGGACCTCTGAAGGAACAGAAGGCTCCTCTGGATTTCGTGCGCCTGGCGGCAATGGTGAAAAAGCAATGCCCCTCCGCCGGTTTCGTTCTCGTGGGGGACGGCGAACTCAGGTCGAAAGTGGAGAAACTGGCGGCGAAGTTGGGCCTGGGGGTAAGCTTCAAAGTGCTGGGCTGGCGCCACGACGTGCCGAGCATCTTGCCCGCGCTCTCCGTCTTCGTCCTCACCTCTCGCTGGGAGGGTCTGCCGCGGAGCCTTCTGCAGTCGCTGGGCGCGGGGGTGCCGGCCGTGGCTACGTCCGTGAACGGCATACCGGAGGTGGTAAAAAACGGTGTTAACGGCTACCTCTATCAACCTGGCGACACCAATGGGATGTCCCGGGGTGTCGTCAAGCTGTTGACGGCTGAGAAGCTGCGCCGCAGGATGGGCCGTGAAGCGAGGAAGGCTGTCACGCGCGAGTTTGATATCGACGTGATGGTGAGTCGGATAGATGAACTATACGTAAGGTTGCTCAAAGAGAAAGGGATTCGGTAGGTGGGGAAGCACGAGCGACGAGCAACGAGCAACGAGCAACAGCCTATGCATTCAGGGATAGTAATACTGATCAGTCTCGCCCTGGTATTACTTATCATACCACTGATGCCCGAGAAAACGGTATCCGCCTGGGCCTTGAAGGACTATCTCCTGCTCCTCTGTGCCGTCGGCGTGTTGATTGGGCTATTCTCCGCGTCTTCAGCGAGGATGCCGCGGTCTCCGCGCGCCAGGAGGGCCTTTAGCTTGCGTAGCCCCTTCGACCTGCCGCTTCTGCTCCTGCTTGCCTGGGCGGCGGTA
>CBDVCL010000503.1:0-2051 GCA_965372475.1 uncultured bacterium
GCTCAGGAGGAATAGAGCTATGAAATCTATTCCGAAGGCGTTGTCTTGATTTTTCCGCGCGTTCTGACGTTTAACGCGAATGTCACTATCTGCTCGGCTTTAGCCGGATGATAAGAATCGTGTGGTTCGGCAAGCTGGCATAATTCCTTCAGGAACCTGGCGTCGCTCTTCAGTAATTTCTTTATCGTTGTCTGCTTCATAGTGGTGTCCTCTTTCCGGAACGTCCCTTCTAATAATACTTATCGGCATTTTCGCGGGAAAGTTTAGTCTTCTCGGTAAGTTCTCTCGCGAAGAGCGCGAAAGATTCGCGAAGATGCGAAGGGGTGTTTCTTCGCGAAAATAGAGCAGTAAAAATAGAAGAAAACACTTGACACTGTAAATAATTACAGTATACTCTCTATTGGTAGACGGAATACGGTAAACGGTATACGGGGAACGTTTTCCCCCCCGTCTACCGTACGGTCGCCGAAAGGTGGCTACAGGGGTTGCCTCCCTCAAAAATGAAAGAGCAACCCTTATATTGTCTACCGTATCCCCGATAGGAGGCAATGATAATGACTGAAGAACTCACAGAACGACAGGGTAAAATACTGGAATTTATCGGCGAATACAGGGGCAAGAACGGATATCCACCGACATTGAAGGAGATAGGCCTGAAATTCCATATCTCTTCGCCGAACGGTGTACGGGACCACCTGCGTGCCCTGGAGCGGAAGGGATATATCCAACGGCAGGTGGGACGTTCCCGCGCCCTCGAGATCCTGCGGCCGGTACGCATCAGCGGCAATTATCCTATCATCGGCAATGTGGCCGCCGGTACGCCGATCATGGCTGAGGAAAATTTTGATGGCTTCCTGGACCTTTCCCAGCTTTTCGGTGACGATTCCAAGCTCTTTGCCCTGAAGATACGCGGCGAGAGCATGATCAAGGCGGGGATAATGGACGGCGACTACGTGATCATCAAGAGCCAGGAGAGGGTGGATGACGGCGACATCGCCGTGGTCTACCTGGACGGCGAGGCCACCGTGAAGAGGTTCCACTGCAACGGTAAGCGGGTACGCCTGGTGCCGGAGAACGATACGATGGAGCCGATAGAGTTCTCGCTGGAGGAGAGGGAGTTTCGCGTGGGGGGGAAGGTCATTGGGGTTGTTAGGAAGGCGTGAGCGGGTATTGGGTATTGGGTATTGAGTATTGGGTACCCGAGCAACGAACAACGAACAACGAGCAACAGCCATGATCGCTTGTCTTGATTTGGATTGTTTTTTTGTGTCCGCGGAAAGGTTGTATAAACCTTATTTGCGGGATAGACCAGTGATAATAGGTGGGGTTTCCGGACGCGGTGTAGTCTCTTGCGCTTCTTACGAGGCGCGGAAGTTCGGCGTTAAGTCGGCGATGCCGATTGCCCAGGCGAGACGCCTCTGCCCGGAAGGCGTCTACCTGCCGGGGAACCACCGCTTCTACGCCGAGATTTCACGCCGCGTGCGGGAAGTGTTGGAGAAGTACGCGCCAACTGTGGCGCCCGCGTCCATCGACGAGTTCTTCATGGACTTCTCGGGGTGCGATTACGTTTACCGCACGCCGCGCCAGGCGGCGGGAACGGCGCGCCGGGCAATGCGGCAGGAGCTGGGCCTGCCCGCGAGCTGTGGCTTGGCAACGAACCGCACCCTGGCCAAGATAGCCTGCGAGATGGCCAAGCCGGACGGGTTGATCTGCGTCTTCGCTGGCGCCGAGGAGGATTTCCTTTCGCCCCTGCCGCTTTCCGCCGTGCCCGGCCTGGGGCCGAAGAGCTGCAAGCGGCTGGGTGAGATGGGCCTGCGTAAGGTCGGCGACTTGTTCAGGCTGAAGAAGGGGCCGCTGCGCGCCGCCCTGGGGCGGGGCGGGGCGGGATTGCTGGAGCGCCTGCGCGGCCAAGAAGTAGGGGCACCGCTCTTGTCCCGCCATAGCTCCGACCTGTCCGACGCAGCCCAATGGGCGAAGTCGGAAGGAGCGACGGCGGATGCTGTGCCCTTGCACCGCCGTAGTCTCAGCGTGGAGCGCACCTTTGGACGGGA
>CBDVCL010000504.1:0-2046 GCA_965372475.1 uncultured bacterium
GGAAGTTCTGCGCGGCTTCGGCTTCACCGAGTTGGACGTGCCGGAGATAGAGACAGACTGGTACAATTTCGAAGCTCTTAACACGCCGCCTGACCATCCGGCGCGCGACTTGCAGGACACCTTCTTCCTGGATGGCGGCCTGCTGTTGCGTACGCAGACGACCACGGTACAGATACACGCGATGGAGAAGATGAAGCCGCCCCTGCGCGTGATGGCGGCCGGCAAGTGTTATCGCCGCGACGCCGTCGACGCCACGCATTTTCCCATCTTCTACCAGATAGACGCGCTGCAGGTAGACGAGGAAGTGACCTTTAGCGACCTCAAGGGATTGCTGGAGCACTTCGGCAGGGCGATGCTGGGGGAGAAGACCAAGACTCGCTTCCGTCCCCACTATTTCCCCTTCACGGAACCTAGCGCTGAATTCGACTTCTCTTGCACCCTGTGCAGCGGTAAGGGCTGTGCCACCTGCAAGGGGCAGGGCTGGATAGAGATAGGCGGCGCGGGGATGACTGATCCCGCGGTGTTTGAGAAGGTGGGCTACGACGCGGACCGCTACCAGGGCCTGGCCTTCGGCCTGGGCTTGGAGCGCATCGCCATGATGCGGCACGGCATAGACGACATCAGGCTGTTCTATGAGAATGACCTGCGCTTCCTGGAGCAGTTCTAGACGCGGATTACGCGGAACGGTCGCTGGTGCGACCGCGCGGATTACGCGGAGATGCTTCCGCGCTTCCGCGATGCTTCCGCGGTTTCCGCGGGATAATTAACTGAGGAGACCATGAGCGAGAAACTATACAACAAAGACTGGTTTCAGCGCACCGTCCTGGTCATCCTCGCCCTGGTCATCGTCTACATCATGGCCTACGCGGAGATAATCCACCGTGCGAAGGTGGAGTATCGCAACGGCGAGGGCTTTGAGGGACAGGGCGACTACCGCCAGGCGCTGTGGAGTTACCAGGCCGTGCTGGACTTCTACAGTAAGCCGGAGAGCAAGTGGGTCCGCCTGGCGCGGGGTAAGGTAGAGTTCTGCCAAGGCAAGCTGGAGGAGAAGAAACCGGCGGCAGGGGAGGATCTTTTTCCGCAGATGATGCCGACGGCGTTGCCGGGCAAGTAATCCGCCCCGCGGTTACATTATTTGCCGTCGTTAGTCGTTGGTATCTAGTCGTTGGTCTAGACGCGACCAAATACCAAATACTAGATACCGACGACTCGCCTCGGGTCCGTTGCCCCTTTACATGGCGAGAAGTTGGAACGGGAGCAGGATGTAGGGCTTCAGGAACGAACCCGCCACGACCGCCTTTATCACCGGCCTGGTTGAGAGCATCAGCAGTTTTATCAGGAAGCCGCCGGCCATCCAGCCTACCGCCAGCGCGACAAGTCCCCCCAGCAGTCTGTCCAGCCAGCGCATCTTCAAGGTCTGCAGCATTCTCAGGATACCCAGTCCGACCTGGAAGATGATCACGGTGGCGAAGAAGAAGATGATGAAGGAAGCGGCGGCCGCGCCGACAGTGGGGGAGAGCTTTCGAAAAAGCTCGCAGAGCTCGCGGCCCAGGGGCACGTGGAAGAGCCTGGCGAGGTAGATGCCCAGGGTGAGCGAAAGACAAGCGAAGAAGAAACGGACGATGCCCACTGACATGCCGAGGGTAGCGGTGGCGATGAGGATCAGTAATATTGTAATGTCTAATGCGTTCATAGGCGAACGTCGTTGCCGGTCGCGAGTCGCGCGTCACAGGTCGCGCGTCCTGCGGCGGCTTGACCCGAGACCCGGGACACGAGACTAGCTGAAGATTCGATGCACGGTCAATACCGCCATAGGTATGCCGATCATGACTTTTATGAAACTCCCGCCTATCCGTCCGAAGAGCAAGACGCGCGCCGCTTCCCTGGCGCCCTGCCAGTCCTTTTCACGGTAGTACTCCCCTAGCAGGGCGCCAAGGTAAGCTCCAGCCAGAGAAAGGATAATCGCTCCCAGTCCGAAAAAGATGGGAGCTCCGAGGACGGCGCCGATGATACCGCCGGCAATTGAAGCGATGAAGACGCCGCGCG
>CBDVCL010000505.1:0-2039 GCA_965372475.1 uncultured bacterium
GCGGGGCAAAAGGCGATGCAGCCGCCGCAGTGGGTGCATCGTTCATCGTCCCTGGATATGTTCTGGCTCAGGGGTTGCAGGATGACGCCCTTCGCCTCCAGGTACTTCAGTCCCCGCCTATAGTCCTTCGCCTTCCCGCTCAACTCGATTACCAGGACACCTTCCTCGTCAGGACTGACGTTTGCCCTGAGGATATTGAAGGCCAGCCCGTAATCCAAGGCCAAGCGGCAGACCACGGGGTCATTGATGATATGCGGCGGGAACCGAAGCACTATTTTCTGTGTTATCTTTTCGTCCTTCTTATCAGTCATTCTTTACCTCCTCCTTTGCGCAGATGCCGCGGATACAGCCTTTGGCTGTCCGCCAATGTCGCCGATGAAGTATCGGCGTAATCCGCGAGGGACCAGGCAGTACGTCCTCAGTCCCATCGGCGTAATCTGCGTCTCAAAGCTCCACTACCTCTATCTCGCCACACGCGCCGAAATCGCTTCCAAGTATAACCAGGCCGCCCTTGACACCGGCAAGGCCGCGCGCCCAATCCAGTGAGGCGCGGATATCCTGCCGCCGCCTCACCTTGTTTCCCAGGGCCGTGGCCAGCGCGTCAGCAAGCACCGCGGTCTCCGCCACGGCTACTGCCGCGTCCGCCTTTCCCATGCTCAGGGAAGGTCCTACGCTGGCGGAAGAAGTGCAAACGCCCAGTTCTCCCCCCCCGGGCGATAAGCGCAGGCCCAGCTTACCACTCAATCCGGAATCCCCGGCATACACCGCTACCGTCCGCTCCTTCTCTCCGCAGAGGTATATGTCACCCCCATTCTCGATGACCAATTCCGGGCTGAAGGGTCTCAAGCCCCTGCCCAAAGCCTGCGCAACCGCACCGGCAACGGAAGCCATCGGTCCCACGCCGCAGATGTGCGCCGCCGCCGACATCTCGAGCACAAGATCAGGCGCCGTACTTATGTCCAACGGCTCAAGCGAATCGGCGAAAGCAGGCCTTTCGCTGATGAAGTCGTGAAGCACCTTCCTGGTCTCGGCCAGCAACAGCATCGCCTTCTTGCGCAAGTCACTGCCGGCACTCACGAGGATGTCGCTTTCCCCTTCCTTTAGACGAAAACTTACCAACGTCCCCGGATTCACCAAGCAGCGGTATTGCCTCTCAACGAACGCTTCCTCATCGCCTACTTCCATTTGATATCATTATACTACGAGAGGGCACGAAGTGAATGCTAATTCCGAAGCGGCCAAAGGACGCAAGCTCAAGTTTGCATGACTTCGCTTCTTGGTCGGGACGGGATTTGCATACGGATCATACGGGTAAACTCCGGGACGCCGCTGTTGAAAGTTGTCTACCACCATGTTAGCACCAGCACCTGACAAGAATGGGGCTTTGGGGGAGAGAATCTAACGGCGAGAGCGGTAGACAGTAGACAGGAGACCGCAGTAGAACGGGAGCCTTTGAAGATTAATCTACTGTCTCCTGTCTCCCGTTCTACTGCTCTGCAACCAAAAAAGCCACCATCCTATTACAGATGGTGGCCTTTTTTGGTTGCGGGGGTCCGTTTTGGAGCTTATCCCAGAACTGTGGAATTTGCGGAGGTGGAGTTAGGGGTGGTTTAGAAACGCAGGGATTCTAATAATCCCATCGACGGAATGGGTAGTCATATTATCATGTGAATATCAATAGTTCAGCCTCATAGAGGCTCCTGTCTTGCCGTCGATAGATTAAACTCATTTTCCTGAATTACTTTTCTCAGCAGCGTATTTAGCTCTTCGTTTTGGTAGGAGAGCTTTTGCATTTCTTCCCTCATTCTTGCCGAAAGGCGTCGATATCCCCAGTTGGCGCGTCTCCTGGTCTCCTCGGGGCCGTTGCGCTCGAAATAGAGGGGCAGGTTGACCTCGAAATAGGAGATGCCGTCGGAATCATTGACCAGATCGGAACGGGGATCGCCACCTACTTCGTGTCGTAACACCAGCCGGTCGACCTCCTCTGACACGTCTTGGGGCACGCCGCATTCACGCATGATCTCTTTCAGGATTTCAGC
>CBDVCL010000506.1:0-2035 GCA_965372475.1 uncultured bacterium
CTCCCCCCTTTATGGGGCGGGCGTAGTGCGGGGGCGTGCTTTTCGCCCGGTCGACACCGAAGGTGGCGACACAGACACAGAGGGGGGTGGAGGCCCTCGCCAATCATAGCGAAGGCGGGACACACATCAAACATAACAAGAATGGAAAGATGAAATGATTATTAGAGCAGTTAGTATTGCCCTGGTGTGTCTTGTGGTGGGTGGGCTTGCTTCGCATGCATTATCTGCGTCGCGGCCGTCGCAGGAGTTTATTGCCGCTGAGATACGGGCTATGATCGCCGAGAAGGTGGAAGGGCCGGATTACGAGCTGCTCCAGGTGAGCAGCTCCGTCAACGGCCTGGTCGCTGTTGCCATCCAGCCTCCTTACAGGGAGTTTCCCAATGTCATATTCTTTGAATACGTGAAAGGCAAATGGCGCAGGGTCTTTGAAGGATTGACGATAGGGCTTCAGCCCCAGCGGGGACGCTTTCTCGACCTGCACACCACGGGTTTCGGCGTGGATGCCCTGGTAGGCGGCCGCAGAAGCTATAAAACCGAGAAGGTGCTGGCAGCCGCGTGGAAGACGGGGATGGTCGTCACGAGGTACCGCAACTTCCTGCACATGCACCCCGGCGGCAAGAAGCTGTATTTCATAGACAAGACGATGTTCTATGATATCGGCGTGCGGTTGTTCGGCAAGGTCTACGAAGAGTACAAGAAGGACGACTGCATGATCTACGATATGCCGCCGCTCAAGGACATCGGTCTCAGTTATGCCGCTGGGAGCTACAAACTCATCGGCACTACCGAGAACGGCCAGGTGTGGCGGGTGCTGTTCAGCGGCGTTGAGGACGGCAGGTATCTAAGCGATAAGAAGATAGTCGCGAATAAGTCCGGCGGGAATGCCGCAAGCATAAGGCCAGGGGGCATGGCCGAGAAGATGACGAAGCGGCTCTTGGGAAACGCGGAGAAATACGAAGAATATGCACCTGTTCCCAGGATTGCCTTGTTTGACCTTGCTTTTGGCGCCGGGCTGGAAGAGCACAACAAGCTGCAGAGACATGGAGTGGTAATGGTAACGGCTGTGAGCCAAGATAAGAATGAACTGCCGATTGCGAGAGTGTATGTCGTCTCCGACGGCAAGGAGCGTGAGTTGAGGAAGCTATGCGACAAGACGCTCCTTGTGAAGAGCAGCCAGGTGCGGTACGTGCTTGGCGGAAACCGCGTTGACTCTTGTTACCTCTTGCCTTATTCCCTGTCGAGACGAGGTGGCGTTCTACAGGTTGACTGGCAGGCGAATAGGGAGGGGATGGCGCTCCAGGAGTTCCCGTTCGGGGAAGCTCTGCCTTTCGTCAAGGATACCAAGGCCGAAGGCGGCGTCGGGGATATTGACCAGGAAGCGTTGCGTGAGTTCTTGAGAAGGGAATTCGGAGTCAATTAGGCACACACCGGGAGTGTGTATACCTACGGCCTCGTCGACTACAGCGGCTACCTCTCCTCCCCCGTCGCCACGGCGGGATGCGGGTGGTAGGCTGAGAGAATCGAGAGGGTAGGCATCGAGGCTTCCTACTTCCGCTTCCCGCCTTCCGACTTCCGACCTCCGACGTCCGACTTCCCCGGACGGTGCCCTAACATTGTGCATTGCACAATACTAGGGCATCGTATTTGCCACGCACTTTTGTCGTATTTCCTTGACACCCTCACCCACTGAGTATATCGTAGCAATCGCAAGACCTACTGGGGCTCCTTCTCGTTATTTTCCCAACCCAAGCCGAAGGCTAGCTTCGTCCACGCCACGTCCGCCGCCAATCCGGAATAGCCCTTAGCAATGGAAATGTCGTGAAAAAGCAACCCCTGTGCAGTAGGGGCGTCCCACTGCCCTGCCTCGCCGTAGCCTCGAAGAGCGAAGGCGGGCGGGCGCCCAAGCAATCGCGGAAGGAAGCGTAGGACGTTGTCCTGCGGCTCTCTCTACCCGTTGCATGCGCTGGTCGCCGTAGGGGAGCACCACCGCGTGCTCCCCCGTGCCGCGGAGCGGCACGGCCAATTGTGGCAACAC